>DASQFA010000101.1:0-3032 GCA_035633375.1 Rubrivivax sp. | reverse complement strand
CTTCCGGCCGGGGCGAGGCTGTCACGGCGCGCTGGAGCACATCAGGATGACCTTGCGGCCCAGGCGCGTGAGCAAGATCGACGGCCTGCGGCATGAGACGCCCTACCAGTGGGTGATCGAAGGCGACATCAAGGGCTGCTTGGATCGCACGTCATGATGCCCCCTGGTTTATGAGGTGGGGTCGAACAAGCCCGGCTGCTCGTCCAAGACCTTGATTCTCAAGCCTTTTCTGCGGCCGTAGCACACGAGCATGGCGTCGAGTTCGCCGCGCTTGACACGCTGCAACACCGTCTGTCTGGTCACCCCCAGTCGCTTGGTCGCTTCCACCATGGGGACGTAGTCTGAGGGTGCCTCTGCAACGAGACGACGACGCAGTGCGTCGTTGACGCGAATACGCCAGGGGGCGCCCGGGGTAACCTGCTCGCCGGCGATGAAGCCGTCGTTGATCCAGCGGTGGACGGTCGATGCGGCAATGCCCAACAACTTCGCGGCTTGCTGAATGCTCAGCAGTTCGCCGGCCGCAGGGTTCTCGGGCGGCTCGAAGCGCGCAATGCCCCAATGCCGACGCAGGTTGCCTACGAGACCCTGCGTGAAGCGCAGGCCGCGAGCCGTCGTGCGCTCCTGTCGGTTGAGGATGCTGGCGATCATGGCGTCGTCATGATGCAAGGCCCAGGCGACGGACAAGCCCGATGGTGTCCTCGTCGGTGCGTACGCTGGCGGGCCGAGACCGCGGCAGACTGACGTCGGCCTCAGTGAGCAGTCCACCGCGCCAGCGCAGCTTCAGCAAGGCCCGGTATTGCTCGCGGAACACGCTCACGCCGACCTCCTCGAGCAGCGTGCGCAGCAGCTCCTTCTTGTCGCGCAGCGAGGTCGATGGCGCTTGCCAAAGTCGCTGCAGATCCCGACCGAGCGTCAGCACGTGTTCGCGCTGATCGGCAGTGAGCTGCTGTGGCCGAAGTTGCTCGCGGCGCTTGAGTTCGCTGTGCGCCTGCTCCAGGGCGCGCAGGCACTGCTCCCATTGCGTCTCGAGCCCGCGTGCCACCAGCCGGTTATCGGGATCGACTGCGCGATAGCCGCGCTCGGCGCGCTGGACCTCGTAGTCGGCGCGCTCGACGGCCAGGCGCCACTGGGCCAGGGCACCGTCGTGATCGGCTTGCAGCAACTCCGCCGCACGCATCGATGCAGCCAGGCCGGCGGGTGCCACAGCGCTCAGGAAGGCATTGACTACGGTCTCGTCGATTTGCACGCCACCGACGTTCAGGCAGTACACGCCGCGACCATCGACGATGCTCTTGTTCGAGCAGTGGTAGCCAGGCGCCTGGTTCTTGCCGCGATAGTGCGTGTGCAGCTTGCGCCCGCAATGGCCACAGGTGGCGAGTCCCTGCAGCAGTGCTGCGCCCTCTCTCACGGCACCTCCGGACTGATGCGCCTGGGGGCGCGTGTTGGTGGCGAGCCGGGCCTGATTGACCTCGAAGGTCGACCAATCGATGTAGCCCTTGTGGTGGTCCTTGATGAGCACCGACCACTGCTCGCGCGGCAGGTGACGGATGCGTCGCTGGATGTTGCCGTGTTCATCGACGAAGCGCTCGCGGCGAGTCTTGCCATAGGTGTACGCGCCAGCGTAAACGGGATTGCTCAGCACATGGTGAATGGCCGTGTAGGTCGGTGCTGCCCAGCCCATCGGTGCGCGCGCGTGGCGCTGCGTCGGAAAGCTCAACCCCTCGCTGCGAAACCACAGCCACACCCGACGTGCGGAGCCGAACTCGGCGAAGCGCGCGAAGACCGCGCGCACCGCACCGCTGACCGCTTCGTCCGGGTGCAGCAGCACCTCGCCATCGGCATCGCCCCAGACGAAGCCCACGGGCAGGCCACGGCGCAGCTCGCCTCGGGCGGCCTTGTTGCGGATGCCGCCGTCCAACCGTGCGCGAAGCACGTGCAGTTCGGCCTCGCTCATGGTGCCCTTCAGACCGAGCAGGAGACGATCGTTGAACAGCGATGGGTGGTACAGGCCGTCGGCATCTCCGATGAGCGTGTCGGTCATCGCGCACAGGTCGAGCAGCCGGTACCAGTCGGCGTTGTTGCGCGCCAGGCGCGAGGCCTCCAGGCCGAGGATCAGACCCACGTGGCCGAGTGCCACGTCGGCTGCCATGCGCGCGAAGCCGCCGCGCTGGTGTGCGCTCGAGCCGGACAGGCCGAGATCGTCGTCGATGATGGTGATCCGCGCCTGTGGCCAACCCAGCGCGGCAGCGCGTTGCGCCAGCGCGTACTGGCGCAGCGTGGACTCGCGGTTGTGCTCGACCTGCGCCGCGGAGGACTGGCGCACGTAGACCAGCGCCATGCGGCTGTGGTGCGACGCCTTGACCTTGTCGATCTCACTCATCGCCGTTCTCCTCGTGGTGCTCTGGCGGAAGGGCCGCCTTGGCCAGGGCCACCGCCAATCGGTCGATCACCGCTTGGCGTGCGATGGTGTCCAGCTGTTCCCACAACATTGCCGCGGCTGCCGGGGTATCCGACAGCTTCAGTTCGAGTTGCATCGTCGCGCTCCTTTGCCGGGACCATCCGGCCAAGCAGAGCGTCGACGAGAGCACGGGCTCTGAGCAAGTCCGTCACCGAGGCCAGCAAGAGCGACGTCGGCGTGGCATCGTCACCCCTGGCCGTCTGGCCCAGTACGCGCGCGCCCCAGTCGGTCCAACTTGCCGGGATCAGCGAGCGCGACTCGTCGGGCAGGACCAGCAGCAGGTGCAATTGCCGACCGCGCTTGCAGCGGCTGTAGACGCGAAGCTCTCGTCCCTCGAACGCGTGCCCACTGCGCTGAATGCGCACGACCGTCGGAACGTCCTGGGGTTGGGTAGTGTGTCGCTGCTTCCTTCGACACGGTCAATCACGACGTTTTGATGGGCTTGCTGGGAAGAACCATCGACGACAAGCGGCTGCTGGCTCTGATCGGGCGATACCTGCGCGCCGGGGTGCTGGTCGGTGAGCACATCGAACCCAGCGACGTGGGCACACCGCAGGGCGGGCCCCTGTCGCCC
>DASQFA010000100.1:0-1712 GCA_035633375.1 Rubrivivax sp. | reverse complement strand
TCCAAGTCGGTCGCGCAGAACGAGCCCTTGCCGGGTTTGTCGATGACGATTTCACCCGGCAGCGGCGCCAGCTCGGGAATGATTTCCCAGCCGGGTTCGCCGCGCACCAGGATGCGTCCGCAGGGGCCTGCGTCGCCAATGCCAACGCCGTTGGTACCGATCTGCTGCGAGCGCCAGCGCTTGTTGGCGGGCAGGTCCGACAGGTCGGCGCGATGCCCTTCGCGGGTGTGGATGATGGTGAAGCCCTTGCGGCGCATGGCCGTCAACAGGCGGCGGATCGGCTCGATCGGCGCGCGCGTCAGCGACAGGTCGTAGCCCATATGGTCGACATAGCCGCCGACGCCGCAGAAGTCGGTCTGCATGTCGATCACCAGCAGCGCGGTGTTGGCCGGCGTGAAGGCGCCGTCGAAGGGCCAGGCATAGGGGGTGGAGGCGATGGTCGGCATGCTTTCACTCCACCGGGTTGGCTTCGGGCCCGCGGTAGCCGCGCTGCGGCGCGGCAAAGCCGCAGGGCGTGCCGTCGCGCACCTGGATGCTCGCATCCCAGGGCAGCTTGTAGCGGCCGGCCACCATGTCCTGCATGAAGGTGTAGGGGCAGTCCTGCGCGCCGCCTTGCACCGCCACATAGCCGCGATGCCACAGTTGATACGGGTTGTTTTCCACCCCCCACACGGCACGCGCCTCGCGCACCAGGTCGGGCCGCAGCTCGGCGGTGATGATCTCGTCGGGGCGGGCGCCGCCCTGGGTGATGATCTGGCCGTCGAAGTTGCAGAACATGGCCTCGCCCATGCTGTCGAAGCTGCCGTCGCTGCCGCACAGGCACACGCTGGCGGTGATGGCCAGGTTCTGGAAGGCATTGGCCTGGTTGGTGATCTTCCAGGCATGGCGGATCGGCGCGGTGTAGCCGGCGGTGCGCAGGATGATCTCGGCACCCTTGTAGGCGGCTTCGCGCGCCATCTCGGGGAACATGCCGTCATGGCAGATGATCAGCGCGATCTTGCTGCCGTTGGGGCCGTCGCACACCGGCAACCCCATGTTGCCCGGCTCCCAGGCCTCCACCGGCACCCAGGGGTGCAACTTGCGGTAGTACAGCTGGATCCGGCCCTGGTGGTCGATGATCAGGCCGGTGTTGTAGGGGTTGCCGTGCGGGTTGAACTCCATGATCGAAAAGCAGCCCCAGATGGCGTGCTGCACGCAGGCCGCCTTGAAGGACGCCACCTCCGGGCCATCGAGCGAGACCATCAGCTCGGGCGCGATGCTCATCGACAGGCCGTGCAGCGAGTACTCGGGGAAGACCACCAGGTCCATGCCGGCCAGGTTGCGCCGTGCCTTGCCGACCATCGCGCAGATGCGCTCGGCCTGCGCCTTCAGCTGCGCCGGCGTGTCCACCACCGGCAGCTGCAGCTGCACCAGCCCCACCACCACGCCCTGCGGCGATTTGTTCAAGCCACCCAAGCCGCTCATCGACCGCTCCTCATCGCGTTACACCCAGCTCCATCGGCGCGCCGCGCACGCTTTGCCGCGGCGAACAGGTCCACACCAGGATGGCCAGCGTCAGCACATAGGGCACCGCGTTGAACAGGTGGTAGTAGCCGCTGATGCCCACCGACTGCAGCGCCGGACCCAAGGCTCCCGCACCGCCGAAAAGCAGCGCGGCCCACAGGCAGCGCACCGGGTGCCAGCGCGCAAAGATCACCAGCGCCACGGCGATC
>DASQFA010000099.1:0-12958 GCA_035633375.1 Rubrivivax sp. | reverse complement strand
GTCAGGGCGCCATCCCTGTGTTCCAGGAAGTAATCGACCGGCTCCAGGAACTTTTCCTTTTTGCCGTCGGCCCTGGCGAAGGTGAAGAAGGCAAATTCCTTCAGCGATTCGACATTGGTCTGCGCCAGCGGCGCCAGATCCTCGCGGGTATAGACGCCCTTGGTCTTGGTCTCGAGCCCCTGCAGCGCGTAGGTCGAGAACATGTCGTCGAAGCTCCAGGCGTGGCGAACGCCAGTCACCGTGCCGTCCGGCGCATAGACCAGTTCGCTGGTCGCGGTAATCCAGACATGCGGATGGGCGTGCGCCGAGTCGGCGCCGAACGCCAGCGTGGCCGCCAGCAAGGCAAGTTTGAGCAGGCTCCGCATCGTCGAAAATCCCCTCACGCCGCTTCCGGCGTATCGAGCAGTCCGCGCCGACGCAGCAGTGCGTCGGGCTCCGGCGCGCGCCCGCGGAACGCGATGTAGGCGTCCTCCGGGTCGCGCGAGCCGCCCGATGCATAGATGTCGTCGTGCAGTCGCTTCGCAACCTTCGGATCGAAGATATTGCCGGCTTCCTCGAAGGCGCCGAAGGCGTCGGCGTCCATCACCTCGCTCCACATGTAGCTGTAATAGCCCGAAGCGTAGTGATCGCCGGAGAAGATATGGCCGAACTGGGTCGGGCGGTGCCGCAGCGAGATTTCCTCCGGCATGCCGATCTTGTCGAGCTCCTTGCGTTCGAACTCCCGCACATTGCCGACGCTGGAGGCCGGCTGGGTGTGGAATTCGAGGTCGATCAGCGCCGAGGAGACGAATTCCACCGTGGCAAAACCCTGGTTGAACTTTCGCGCGGCGAGGAAGCGCTGCAACAGATCGTCCGGCAGCGGCTCGCCGGTCTGATAATGCGTGGCGAACTGCCGCAGCACCTGCGGCTGCTCCTGCCAGTGCTCGTAGAGCTGCGACGGCAGTTCGACGAAGTCGGTGAACACGGACGTGCCGGACAGCGAGGGATAGGTCACGTTGGACAGCATGCCGTGCAGGCCGTGGCCGAACTCGTGGAACAGCGTGCGCGCATCGTCCAGGGACAGCAGCGTCGGCGCGCCGGGTGCGCCCTTGGCGAAGTTGTTGTTGTTCAGCACCACCGCCAGGGCGGCGCCACCGCCGGGTTCGTTGCGGCTTTGCTGGCGCAGCGAGCTCATCCATGCGCCGCTGCGCTTGGCGCTGCGCGCGAAGTTGTCCTGCAGGAAGATGGCCACCACCGCGCCTGCGGCATTGCGCACCTCGTAGGCCTTGACGTCGGGGTGATACACCGGCAGGTCCTCGCGCGGCGTGAAGCGCAGGCCAAATAGCCGCTGGGCGCAATCGAAGGCCGCCTGCACGACACGCTGCAGCGGGAAATAGGGCTTGATCTGCGCATCGTCGAGGGCGTAACGCTGCTGGCGCACCTTTTCGGCCCAGTAGCGCCAGTCCCAGGCCTCTATCGGGCCTGCGGCCGGGCCATCCGCTTGCGCGCGCATGACTTCTTCCAGCTCCTGGCGCTCACGCTGCAGCGCCGCCAGCGCGCGCGGCCAGACATCGTCGAGCAGCTTGTGCACTGCGGCGCGCGTGCCGGCCATGGTGTCGGTGAGCGCGAAGTCGGCGTAGCAGCTGTGGCCGTGCAGTGCCGCCTGCTCGCTGCGCAGCTCGAGGATGGCGCGCGCCACCGGCCGGTTGTCGTGCTCGCCGGCATGCTCGCCGCGCCCGACCCAGGCGCGCCAGGCCTGTTCGCGCAGGTCGCGCCGCTGCGAGAAAGTCAGGAAGGGCACGATCAGCGAGCGCGACAGCGTGATCACATGCGCATCGGGCAGGCCGCGCTCGAGCGCCGCCTGGCGCGCCGCGTCGCGCGCAAAGGCCGGCAGGCCGGCCAGATCGGCCTCGCCGCGCAGCACCAGCTGGAACGAGGCTTCGTCGTGCAGCACGTTCTGTGCAAAGGTGGTGGTCAGCTCGGCCAGCCGCTCCATGACCTGCGCGTAGCGCGCCTGCGCCTCGGGAGCGAAGCGCGCGCCGGCGCGCACGAAGTCGAGGTGCGTGCGCTCCAGCAGGCGCAGCTGCTCGGGCTGCAGCGCCAGCGATTCGCGCTGCGCGAACAGTGCGTCCACGCGCTTGAACAGGCCGGCATGCATGAACACCGCGCTGTAGTGCGCCGACAGCGGCGCTGCCAACTCGCGTTGCACGGCCTGCAGTTCGGGCGAGGTATGCGATGCCGTGAGGTTGTAGAACACGCCCTCGATGCGCGACAGCAGACGCGCGCAGCGGTCGAAGGCGGAAAGCGTGTTGTCGAAGCTCGGCGCTTCGGCCTGCGCCGCGATGGCGTCGAGCTCGGCGCGGTTGGCCTGCATCGCAACCTGCAGCGCAGGCGCGAAGTGTTCGGCGCGAATCGCATCGAAAGGCGGCAGGCCGTAGGGCGTGTCCCAGTCTTCGAGCAGCGGGTTGAGGGTCGACTCGGGTTTCACACGTGTATCCATGGCAGGGTAGCTCCTGGCAGACCATCGGCTGGGTCGTCGGCAAATGCCGCGACCGCAAAGGCGAATCATGCCACCCGCACCCGCGATGTCAGCCTGCGCGCGTTGCAGACCCGCTTTGTCGGCCTGGCGGCGCCGGGTGCGCTGGCGGCCTGCGGCTACCAGGTGGGCGCGGTCTTCGCCCGAAGGGCCCGTCAGGACGCTTCGCGCACGCCCAGCATGGACGCGAAGTCGGTGGCGCGCATCTGCAGGTAGTCCTCGGTGGTGAAGCCGTCGTGGTCGTGCGACAGCATCATCATCTCGTTGATGATCTCGGGGAAAGCGCTGGTCGGGAAGATCTGCACCAACTCGGTCCGTGCCGAAGGTGCCCAGGGCCGGCCAGCATTCGCGGGCATCGAGACGCCGGCCTCGATGAAGACGCAGTATTCGCCGGCGTGGAACAGATCGCGCGGCGAGTGGTACTCGCCGTGCGCGACACCGTCGATGACCAGCACTTCATAGTCGTCGACAGTCTTCACGGCGTCGATCTTGCGGAGCGTGACAAGCTTGCGCATGGGTGTGTCCTGGGCGGGAAGCGGCGCCTGGGCCGCGATGCAGCGAATGCTACCGGGTAAGGATCGGCCTGTCGCCGACCGGTCGGGCACGACCGGTCAGGCGCGAACGCGGCCTTGCACGGCCCAACGAGCAGACCTGCGGCGCGTGCCGCAGCGCATACCATGCGCGGGTGAGCACCCCCCGACACCAGGCGCTGCAACTGCTGCTGTGCCGCGACCCCGACGAGAAGGCGCGCGGCACACGTGCGCTGGACCTATCCGCTGATCCCGGTGCCGCGCAGGCCATCGACGAGCCTGCCGGCATCCCCGGCCGCCCCGACCGGCCCGTGCAGGTGGCGCACACGCAGCTCAAACAGCGCTCGGTGTCCAGCCCGCTGGGGCGCGCCACCTTGCTGCACGCATTGGCGCACATCGAGCTGAATGCCATCGACCTGGCGCTGGACATCTGCTGGCGCTTTTCGGGGCTGCCCGATGCCTTCTACCGCCAGTGGCTGGGCGTGGCACGCGAGGAGGCGCTGCACTTCGAGCTGCTGCGCGACCACCTGGCCACGCTCGGCCATGCCTATGGCGACTTTGCCGCGCACGACGGCCTGTGGCAGATGGCACGCCGCACGCGCCACGACCTGCTGGCGCGCCTGGCGCTGGTGCCACGCACGCTGGAGGCGCGCGGCCTGGACGCGTCGCCGCGGGTCAGGGCCAAACTGCTGGCGGCCGGCGACGCGCGCGGTGCCGAGATCATCGACATCATCCTGCGCGACGAGATCGGCCATGTGTCCGTGGGCAACCATTGGTACCGCTGGCTGTGCGCCCAGCGCGGGCTGGATCCGGTGCGCCTGTACCCGCAGCTGGCCGAGCGTTTCGAGGCACCGCGCCTGCGCGGGCCCTTCAACCTGCAGGCGCGGCGCGCGGCCGGCTTCGACGAGGCCGAGCTCGCGGCACTCGCTACCATCGGATCCTGACCCGCAAGCCCTGCCCGCCACCGCTGTCCGCTACCCCTTTGTCGACCCCGATCGATGCGCATCTTCGTCGCCGGCTTCCAGCACGAGACCAACACCTTCGCCCCGAGCCAGGCCGACTGGCCGGCCTTCGAAAGCGGCTCGGCGTTTCCGGCGTTCAGCGCCGGTGCGGCCATGCTCGAGCGCCTGGGCGGCACGAGCCTGCCGATGGGCGGTTTCCTGCGCAGCGCGCGGCAGCGCGGCTGGACGCTGCTGCCATCGGCCTGGGCCGGGGCCAGCCCTTCGGCGCATGTCACGCAGCACGCGTTCGAGCGCATTGCCGAGCACATCGTCGGCGACGCGCGACGCGGCGGCTTCGACGCGATCTATCTCGACCTGCACGGCGCCGCCGTGGCCGAGCATGTGGACGATGCCGAAGGCGAACTGCTGCAGCGCCTGCGCGCGGTGGTCGGCCCGGCCCTGCCGCTGGTGGCCAGCCTGGACCTGCACGCCAACGTCACGCGGCGCATGCTGCAGCACGCCAGCGCGATGAGCGCGTACCGCACCTACCCGCATGTGGACGCCGCCGACACCGGCGTGCGCGCAGCCGACCTGCTGGCGCAGCTGTGGGCCCACGGCAGAGCCTGGGCCACGCACCACCTGCGAGTGCCCTTCCTGCTGCCCTTGAACGCGCAGTGCACGTTGATGGAACCGGCGCGCGGCGTCTACTCACGGCTGGGGGCGCTGGATGAGAGGAGCGGCGTGCGCCTGAGCTTTGCAATGGGCTTCCCGGCGGCCGACTTCGACGAATGCGGGCCGGTGGTCTTTGGCCACGGCGCCGACCTCGAAGCCGTGCGCGCCGCGGTGCGGCAGGTGGCCGGCGAAGTCATCGAGTTGCGCCGCGACTGGTCGCTCGAGTTGTTCAGCCCGGCCGATGCCGTGCAGCGTGCACTGGCGTTGGCCGCGGGCAGCGACAAGCCGGTGGTCATCGCCGACACCCAGGACAACCCCGGCGCCGGCGCCGATTCCAACACCACCGGCATGCTGCACGCGCTGCGCGCGGCCGGCGCCGGGCAGATCTATCCCGGGCGCGTGGCGTTGGGCTTGCTGTTCGACCCCGCGTCGGCCCGCGCCGCGCATGCCGCCGGCGTGGGCGCGACGCTGCCGCTGGCCATCGGCAAGGCGGTTCGGTGCTTCGACGGCCGCTTGAGCGACGCGCCGGTCGAGGGCCGATTCAAGGTGCTGGCCTTGAGCGACGGCGTGGTGCCGATGCACGGCCCGATGACGGCCGGCAGCACGCTGCAGCTGGGCCTGAGCGCCTGCGTCGAACTCGAAGGCATGCGCATCCACATCGTCAGCGGCCAGTGCCAGATGCTCGATCTGGACCTGTTCCGCTTTCTGGGTGTGGAGCCGGAGCGCATGAAGCTGCTGGTGAACAAGAGCTCGGTGCATTTCCGCGCCGCGTTCACGCCGATCGCGTCGCATATCCTGGTGGCCGTGGCGCCAGGGCCGATGGCCGCGAACCCGGCTGCGTTGCCGTGGAAAAGGCTTCCCGCCGGGCTGGCGCTCAGCCCCTGACCTCTGACCCCCTGTGCCAGGAGCCAACCCACCATGTCCAGAATCTGGTTCTCCAAAGGCCTGCGCGGCATGATCGCCAAACGCATCCAGTCCGACCTGCTGCGTGCGGGCTTCTTCAGCGGCCCGGTCGATCGCTTCGTCGATGGCGACTTTGGCGGCAACACCGAGAGCGCATTGCGCGCGCTGCAGTCACAGCGCGGGCTGCCGGCACACGGCGCGGTGGATGTCGAGACCTGGCAGCAGCTCAGCACCGACCCGCTGCCCACGCTGTTCGAACGCTGCCTGGGCATGACCGCGATGTTCGAGGGCCATGGCTTCGGGCTGCTGCAAGGCAACTTCGACGGCGCCGGGCTCACCTGTGGCATCATCGGCTTCACGCTGAAGAGCAACGGCATCCAGTCGATCCTGGCCGAAGCCGATGCGGCTGCTGCGGGCACGCTGTCGCGCGTGCTCGGTCCGCTGGCACCGACCTGGCAGCGCCTGGTGCAAAGGCCACTGGCCGAGCAGATCGCCTGGGCCGATTCGATCAGCTCCGGGCCGAGCAAGACGCGCGTGCCGCCCAAGTGGAAAGATGCCTTCGCGCGCCTGGGCGACGAGCCCATCGTCAAGCGGCTGCAGATGCAGCGCGCCTACGACAAGTACTTCCTGCCCTGCGCGCGCAGCGCCGCGACCCTGGGCCTGCGCAGCGAGCTGGGCATCGAACTGGCTTTCGACGTGCATGTGCAGAACGGCAGCTTCAAGCCCGCCGCGTTTGCGCTGGCGGCCGCCCTGCCCAAGGGCATGCCCGAGATCACACGCCGCCGCCGGCTGGCGAATGCAGTGGCCGACAGCGCCAACCCACGCTGGGTGGAAGACGTGCGCCAACGCAAGCTCACGCTGGCCAACGGCCAGGGTAGCGTGCACGGGCGGGGCTACAAGCTGGCGGGCTGGGGGTTGGCCGAAGTGGCGGCGGCCTAGGAGCCTGTCGGCACCGGCTCAGGCGCGTCTTCGATTGCGGATCAACTTCTCCACCGAGATCACCGGCAGGATGATCGCGCCGGCCAGTGCGCTGAACAGAAGCGACTGCGCAGTCAGCGGGAAGGTGGAGAAGACCGCCTGCATCGGCGGGGCGTAGATGAACAGCGCTTGCAGCGCCAGCACCGCACCGATGCCGATGAACACCATCTTGTTGCTGAAGAAGCCGATCTCGAAGATCGAGTCCTTCAGCGAGCGGCAGCTCAGCATGTAGAAGACCTGGAACATGATCACCGTGGTCACCGCCATCGTCTGCGCCTCGCTCACAATCTGGGCTTCGGTCAGACCGGTGCTCACGCGGGCAGCCATCTCCGCCTCGTAGCGCCAGAGGAAGAGGCCCACGGCGCCGGCGCTCATGAGGGTGGCCGCCAGCAGGGTGCGGAAGACCACGAACTTGTTCAGCACCGGCTCCTTCGGGTCGCGCGGCGGGCGGCTCATCACGTCCGGCTCCTTCGCCTCGAAGGCCAGCGGCAGGGCCAGGGTCACGGCGGCGACCAGGTTGATCCACAGCAGCTGGGTCGGCAACATCGGCAGCAGAAGGTCTTTCACCACCTGGCCGTCGACGGTCTTCTCGACCAGCGGGAAGAACGCGACCGCATAGATCAGGATCAGTGCCAGGCCCAGGTTGGTGGGCAGCACGAACGCCAGCGACTTGATGAGGTTGTCGTAGACGCGGCGGCCTTCTTCCACCGCCGCGGCGATGGAGGCAAAGTTGTCGTCGGTGAGCACGATGTCGGCGGCTTCCTTGGACACTGCGGTGCCGGTGATGCCCATCGCCACGCCGATGTTCGACTGCTTCAGCGCAGGCGCGTCGTTCACGCCGTCGCCGGTCATCGCCGTCACCTGGCCGTTGTCTTGCAGCGCACGCACGAGACCCAGCTTGTGCTCGGGGGCCACGCGGGCGAAGACGTTGTGGTCCTTCACGATCTCGCGCAGGGCGGCTGAGTCCATCTCGGCGAGCTGCACGCCGGTCACGGCCTTGTCGCTCGGCTTGGCGATGCCCAGCTGTTCACCGATGGCCTGGGCGGTGCCCATGTGGTCGCCGGTGATCATCTTGACCGTGATGCCGGCCCGGTGGCAGGCGCGGATGGCGTCGATCACCTCGGTGCGCGGCGGGTCGATCATGGCCTGCAGGCCGGTGAACTCGAAGCCCTGCGCGCAGTCTTCCATGGCCAGTGCGGCGCGGTCGAAGCGCTTCTCGGCAAAGCCGAGCACCCGCATGCCTTCGCTCGCGAAGGCCTCCACCTGGCGGATCGCCGTGTCGTGGTCCACGTTGCTGCAGCGCCCGAGCACCGCCTCGGGCGCGCCCTTGACGAGGATCCTTTTGCCCTGGGCGCCTCCCTCGTGCAGCGTGGCCATGAACTGGTTGGCGCTCTCGAACGGGATCGTGTCGAGCCGGGCGTGGTGCTGGCGGGCTTGCGTGGTTTCGATGCCGAACTTCTCTGCGGCGGTCACGAGCGCGCCTTCGGTCGGGTCGCCGGTGATCTGCCAGCGGCCTTCCTTGCGCTCCAGCGTGGCATCGCAGCACAGGATGCCGGCCAGCAGCAGTTGGTGCACGTCGGTGGGGGCGGGGGCGAGGGGGTTGCCCTCCTTCGACAGGCCGCCGACGGGCTCGTAGCCCGCGCCCTCCACGCGGTACACGCCCGAGCCCGGCAGATAGAGCGCCTGCACCGTCATCTCGTTGCGCGTGAGAGTGCCTGTCTTGTCCGAGCAGATCACGGTGGTGCTGCCCAGCGTCTCCACCGAAGGCAGCTTGCGCACCACGGCGCGACGCGCGGCCATGCGCTGCACGCCGATGGCCAGCGCGATGGTCACGATGGCGGGCAAGCCCTCGGGAATGGCGCCCACCGCCAGCGTGATGGCGAAGATGACCGATTCGCGCAGGCCGGTCAGCAGGTCCACGCCGCCTTCCGACATCGCCCGGGCCGTGCCCACGAAGAGGATCACCACCGAGATCACGGCGATGCCGACGGTGAGCACGATGCCTATCTTGTGCAGCGCGATGCTCAGCGGGGTCGCCACCGCGGTGGTCTCGCCCAGCATCGTGTTGATACGGCCGAGCTCGGTGCCGTTTGCGGTGGTGGTCACCACGCCCAGGCCCGTGCCGTAGGTCACCAGCGAGCCGCTGAAGGCCATGTTCCTGCGGTCGCCCAGGGTGGCCTTCGCGGCCACGGGGTCGGTCATCTTCTCCACCGGAACCGACTCGCCCGCCAGCGCCGCTTCTTCGATCTGCAGCGTGCGCAAGTGGAAGAGGCGCAGGTCGGCGGGCACCTTGTCGCCGCTTTGCATGAACACCACGTCGCCGGGCACCAGCTCGGCCACCGGCAACTGCACGCGCTTGCCGTCGCGCTGGACGGTGGCGAACTCCGGCACCATCGCGCTGAGGCTTTCGATCGCCTTGCCCGCCTTGTACTCCTGCGCGAAGCCGATGATGGTGTTGATGATCACCACCGCCAGGATCACGAGGCCGTTCTTCAGGCCGTCCGCCGGGTCGACCAGCATCGCGATCACCGCGCTGCCGATCAGCACCCAGATCAACGGGTTGTTGATCTGGCCCCAGATCAGTGCCAGGACCGACACGCCACCCTTCTTGTCCAGAACGTTGGCGCCGTACTGGGCGAGACGCTTCTTGACCTCTTCGGTGCTCAGCCCTTCCCGAGTCGCGCTCAGGGCGGACAGCACGTCATCGCAGGCCCGGCTGTGCCACGGGCGGTTGGCCGCTTCCAGCGAGCCACTGTCGAGTGAATTGACCATTGTTCTTCTCCTCAATCCAGCCGCTGCGGCAAGCATGTCGCGCAATGGCCCCGCCATAGGGCAGTGCCAAAGCCGCCATCCCCGGCCCGAGCACCGTACGGACGCCCGGCCCTGGCAAGGCTCAAGGCATGGCCATCAGCAGGAGCAAGGTACCATTTTGTCCGTGGGCTTGCGCCATGGCGTGCATCGACTCCGCTCGTCCCGCACGGCAGCGGCTGCGTCGCCCAGCCGCTTCACGATGGGCGGCGTCATGTGGGCTCACCGACAGGACTCTGCCCGCGCGTCTTCCACAGCGACACCAGCACACCGCCAGCGATCAGGCCGAAGATCACGCTCAGCGAGATCACGGCCGGGATCTTGCCGATGATGCCCACCAGGAAGATCTTCGAACCGATGAACACCAGCACCAGGGCCAGGGCGTACTTCAGGTACTTGAAGCGGACCGAAGGCGATGCGGTACGTGACGGCCGACGCCTGCAGCGGCCGCAGCGTGCGTGCCTTGTCCCCATCGGCATCCGGCTTGGCCGGATAGCTCTGCCCCATCTTCTCCACCAGCACGCCCCGGCGCGTAAGGAGCCCCGTCGGCCGGGTCGCGGGGCGGATGATGCGCTCGCCACATCGGGCAATCCGTACCGTATACACAACGAAGCCAAGCTCTGAGCCGAGATCTGAGGCCTGACGCTGCTAGACTGGCAGCCACTCTTGTTGGGGAGTAGCCACCGGGGTACGTCTGAGGGTCACGACGTATATCCGGTGCAGTGTCGTCAATACGGTCGCGGTGCGCTGCATCACGCCCCGGCACTGCAGGTCGCGATGCCGGTCATTGACCGCGGAATCGTCGGCACGGCAAGACCAGCCTTGGGTCCTTGACGCCATCACGGCGTTCGCAGATCAGCGAACGGCGAGTTGGCCCACTGCAACTCACTCCAAAGGCAGTCATGCAATCCATCGGTTCTCCACTCATGTGGTCCTTGTTCGCGGCGTTCGTGTTGGTTGCGCTGCTGGTCGACTTCTTTGCGATGAGCAAGCAGGGTGCGCACCGCGTCAGCACCCGCGAGGCTGCCATCTGGTCGCTCGTCTGGGTCAGCGTGTCTTTCGTCTTCATGGGCTGGCTGTGGTGGCACCTCGGTGGTGCCGGCACGGATGAGGCCGCACGCTCGCTGGCCAACGCCAAGTCGCTGGAGTTCCTGACCGGCTACCTGATCGAGAAGGCGCTGGCGGTCGACAACATCTTCGTGTTCCTGATGTTGTTCACCTACTTCGCGGTGCCAGCCGAGTTCCAGAAACGCGTGCTCATGATCGGCATCCTGGGCGCGCTCGTGCTGCGTGCGGTGATGATCCTGGTGGGTGCTTGGCTGATCGCTCAGTTCCACTGGATCCTGTACGTGTTCGGCGCCTTCCTGCTGTTCACCGGCGTCAAGATGTGGTGGGCTGCCGGCCAGGAGCCCGATCTGGACAACAACCCCGCCCTCAAGTGGATCCGCAGCCGCTTCAAGATCGCGCCGGACTACGACGGCGAAAAGTTCTTCACCGTGGTTGGCGGCGTCAAGATGGCCACGCCGCTGCTGGTGGTGATCCTGCTCATCGGCATCGTCGATGTTGTGTTCGCGGTGGATTCGATCCCGGCGATTTTCGCGATCACGACCGACCCCTTCATCGTGCTCACCTCCAACGTGTTCGCGATCCTCGGCCTGCGCGCGATGTACTTCCTGCTGGCCAACATGCACGAGCGATTTCATCTGCTCAGCTATGGTCTGGCGATCGTCCTGGTGTTCATCGGCGCAAAGATGTTGCTGATCGACGTCTACAAGATTCCTGTGGTGTTTTCGCTCGGCTTCACCGCGGTCACGCTGGCCGTGACGATGATCCTGTCTCTCAAGATCCCGCCCAAGGGCACGCCTGGTGGCGCCTATCCGTTTGGTTCGAAGAAGAAGGACGAGCGCGCATAGGAAGCTCGAACGCGCGCTCCAAGGGCTTCACGGGCCGAAACGGGCCCAGGACGGGCCTGAGGTGCCTCTTTGAGGGCGGCGGGGCTCGGTGCCCGCGCACGATCGAGGATCGCACGCCAAGGCCGATCACCCCCGCGGATGGTGCTTCGCATGCAGCGCCTTCAGCCGCTCGCGCGCCACATGGGTGTAGATGGTGGTGGTGGAGATGTCGGCATGCCCCAGCAACATCTGCACCGCGCGCAGGTCGGCGCCGTGGTTCAGCAGGTGCGTGGCGAAGGCATGGCGCAGCGTGTGCGGCGACAGCGGCGCGTGGATACCGGCGCTGCGCGCATGCTGTTTGATCAGCTTCCAGAACATCTGCCGCGTCATCGGCGCGCCGCGTGCGGTGACGAAGAGTGCGTCGCTGGCCTGGCCTTTCAGGATGGCGCTGCGTGATTGGGACTGGTAGCGCCGCACCCAGTCGTGCGCCTCGGCGCCGAAGGGCACCAACCGCTCCTTCGCGCCCTTGCCGGTGACGCGCAGCGCGCCTTCATCCAGGCTCACATACACCGTCTTGAGCAGCACCAGCTCGCTCACGCGCAGCCCGCTGGCGTACATCAGTTCGATCATGGTGCGGTCGCGCAGGCCCAGCGGCGTGGCCACGTCGGGCGCGGCCAACAGGGCCTCGACCTGCGCCTCGCTCAGGATGCTGGGCACGCGCAGCGCCTGGCGCGCGGCCTGCAGCTTGAGTGTGGGATCGGCGGCGATGAGCTTCTCGCGCAGCGCCCAGCGGCACCAGCGTTTGAACACGCTCAAGCGCCGGTTGGCGGTGGTGGCGCGCGTGGCGGCGTGGCGCTGCGCCATGTAGGCCAGCAGGTCGGATTCGCGCGTGGCATCGAGCGACCGGCCGGCCTGCGCCTGCAGCCACTGCGCAAACAGGCTCAGGTCGCGGCGGTAGGCGGCCAGCGTTTGCGCCGCCAGGCCGTCCTCGATCCACAGCGCGTCGAGGAAGCGGTCGATCAGGGCCTGGCTCTCGGGCGAGCCCACGCCCGCCGCTACAGCCCGCCCGGGCCCGTGCGCCACCGCAGTACGGCCTTGGCTGGCGCCGGGTTTGCTGGGCTGCTTCGGGTGCATGGGCGACAAAGCCACCGGACGGTGGCTTTGACCGGGGCGGGTGTCGCTGCGCCTACTCCAGCGTCAGCTTCTGCTTGACCACCACGTCCTTGTAGACGGCAAACTCGGCCGCGATCTGCGCCGCAAACTCGGCCGGCGTGTTGCCGATGATGAGCGAGCCGGTGTCCTCGATGCGCTTGCGCACGGCCGGGTCTTCAAGCGCTTTGCGCGTGGCGGCGTTGATCTTGTCGACCACGTCCTTGGGCATGCCCTTGGGGCCGAGGATGCCGTAGTAGGCCATGCGATTCACCTGCTCCAGCCCCACTTCCTTGAAGGTCGGCACGTTGGGCAGCACCGCCAGGCGCTGCGGCGCGGCCACCACCAGCGGCACCAGCCGGCCGTCCCTGATGAAGGGCAGCGCCGAAGGGATGTTGTCGAAGATGATCGTCACCTGCCCGGCCACCGTGTCGTTCAGCGCCGGGCCGGCGCCGCGGTACGGGATATGCGCCATGAAGGTGCCCGACAGGTTCTTGTAGAGCTCGGTCTGCAGGTGGCCGATGCCGCCAGTGCCCGAGCTGGCGTAGCTGAACTTGCCAGGGTTCTTCT
>DASQFA010000098.1:0-4328 GCA_035633375.1 Rubrivivax sp. | reverse complement strand
CGCCATCATCGCCAATGCCGGCCTGGCGGCGATGGACATTGCCGACGGCGGCGCTGCGCCGGCCGTGGCGTCCTTGCTGCACGAGGTGGAAACCGCCACCGCGCGAGCCACCGCGCTGTACGCCCATATCCGCTCGTTTTCTTAGCAGACTGTCCAGAGTTGGCGACCCAGCAGCCTGGGCCTTGGGCCGCCGGGCGATTGCGGGTTGGCGCTTTGGCGCAAAGCTTCAGCCGGCTGCCGCCAACTCGGCGAACAGTTGCCCGTGCCGCTCGAAGGCGCTCACCGCCTCGGCGACGATGGCGTCCTGGTCCGCGTCTTGCAGATCCAGTGCGCCGAGCCCGGCGCGAAAGCGCTGCATCAGCCGCCCGCAGGCCGCCGCATCGCCAAAATCGTAGAACGTGGTGCCGGCGTCGCCGTCAAGCTGCAAGCCCCGCGCTACCGCGCGCCGCAAGGCCTGGCCGCCGTTCAGGTCGCCCAGGTAACGCACATAGGCATGCGCCACGAGCAAATTGGGCTGCACAGCTTCGAGCGCGCGCAAGCGCTCGACATAGCGGCGGGTGGCAGGCTGCAGCGCCGCCAGCGGCGCCGCGGGCTCGGCCAGCAGCACGCGCAGGTCGGCATCGATGGCCGGGCCGCGGAACAGCTCCGGCAGCACCACGGGGCCGATGGCCGGCTGCGCCGCATGCCGCAGCAATGCAGGCTCCAGCGCCCCATACAGCGCGCTCAGGTTGTGCAACAGGCCGACATAGCGCGCGCGGTCGATTTCGCCGCGCAAGAGCTGCACCATGAAGCCGCTTCGCTCGACACGCCGGTGCATCGCCGCGGTGGCCGTTTTCAGCCGTTCGGCCAGCGCCGGGGAGTGCTCAGCAAGAGACCTCATGTGCTGCGAAATATAGCGGCAAGGCGACGGGCAAGGCCGCGTCGATGCCCGTCGAATGGCAGGTTCCGTGCGGCATTCGGCAAGCCATGCCGCCGCGCCGACCGCACTCGATGCT
Source organism: Rubrivivax sp. (assembly GCA_035633375.1). Lineage (GTDB taxonomy): Bacteria > Pseudomonadota > Gammaproteobacteria > Burkholderiales > Burkholderiaceae_C > Rubrivivax. The sequence goes on along the minus strand of DASQFA010000098.1, from coordinate 3,333 downwards.
GTGCCGCAGCGCTGCGCATATGCCGGCGGCCGCTTGCGCCACGGCAGGCGCCAGCCACAGGCGCAGCATATCGCTGGGTTGCAGAGGGCAATGGTCATCAGCAATGCCGGGTCGTTTCTCCCAACGGCCGCATGCGGCGCAAAGCCGCCGAATACAAGCAGCCTTCACCGCAGAGGAACGAAGGACGCAGAGGTCCGCAGAGAAATACAGGAAACGATTTGAATCCATTGCATTTGCTCTGCGCCAACTCTGCGTCCTCCGCTGCTCTGTGGTGAATGAATTCGGTGTTTCGCGAGCGGCCGCTTTGCGCCGTCAGCAGCCGATGAAAGGCCCTATAGAAAGCCTGGGTCCGCCCTTGCGTCCAGGCTCAGGGGTTGGGCTCGGCGCCGGTCGGGCAGACGCTGCCGCCATCGCGCTGGATGCGGGGCGTGCCGCCATCGTCGGCCTGCGTGCCCGGTGTGTAGGGCGGGTTCGGTGCCTTGAAGCGCGCCATGTAGTCGGCCAGCGCATCGATGTCCAGCGCACCGCCCAACGCTGCCTTGCCCTTGAGGAAGATGGAGAAACTGTCGCCGCCGCTGGCCAGGAAGCTGTTCACCGTGACACGGTACTCGCGCGCCGGGTCGAGCACCTTGCCGCCGGCATCGACCAGCGTCTGGTCGCGGCCGTCGCGGGTGAGCGTCACCGAATGGATGCGTGCGTCGCAGGCCTTGCTGCCGTCCCAGCGGTACTTGAAGCCGGCCGACGGCAGCATGATGCGCGTGGCGCCGGGCAGCTGGCCGCGGCAGCCGGCGAACTGCTGCTCCAGCACGTCCTTGATGTCCTGCGCCGTCATCGTCAGCGTCACCAGGCTGTTGCCGAAGGGCTGCGTGGTGAAGGCCTCGCCGTAGGTGACGTTGCCGTCGCCCTCCTGGTCTCGCTGCTTGAACGTGAAGCCGGGGGTGCGCACGCCGCCGCGGTTCATGAAGGCGATCGATGCCGCGCCGAAGGCCGGTGCCGCGGTGGCGGCCAGTTGCGCGTCGGCGATCAGCGCGCCGGCTGGCATGTTGCAGGCGGCATCGCGGGCGTTGTTGGGCAGCTCGGTACTGATCGAGCCGATGACCACCGCCGCACGCGGCGCGACCAGCGCGTCGTAGCCCTTGACGATGCCCAGCAGTGCGGCATCGGCCGTCACCGCGGGGTCGCTGCGCTCGACCAGCCGGTTGGTCACCTCCACGGCGACGATGTCGCGCGTGCCGGGGTCGATGCGTACGTCGATGTCGCTGAGCACGCGGCCGAAGGCATTGGCGCTGGTCACCGGCAACGCGCGCCCCTTGGCATTGGGCAGCCGGCAGTTGTAGGCCGAATGGGTGTGGCCGCTGAGCACCACGTCCACCGCGTCGTCGAGCTGGCCGACGATGCGCGCAATCGGCGATCCGGCCAGGTTGCCCACGCACTGGTTGATGTCCTGCTGCGGCCCGGCCTGCATGCCGCCCTCGTGCACCAGCACGACGATGGCCTCGATGCCTTCGGCGCGCAGCTTCGGCACCAGCGCATTCACCGTGGCGGCCTCGTCGCGGAACTCCAGCCCGGCCACGCCGGTAGGCACGACGATGCCCGGCGTGTCCTTCAGCGTCATGCCGACGAAGGCCACCGGCACGCCTTGGAAGCGCTTCAGGCCATAGGCCGGCAGCAGCGTCTTGCCGGTGGCGGTGACGATCACGTTGGCCGACAGCCACTGGAACTTCGCGCCTTCGAAGGGCACCGGGGTGCCGACCTTGGCGCCCTGGCAGCTGTTGGCATCGACCTTGCCGTCGACCAGCTTGCAGCCGCCGCGCTGCAGCCGCAGCAGCTCGGGCGAGCCCTTGTCGAACTCGTGGTTTCCGACGGCGTTGAACTCCAGGCCGATGCGGTTGAGCGTCTCCACCGACGGCTCGTCGTGGAACAGCGACGAGATCAGCGGCGTGGCGCCGATCATGTCGCCGGCGCCGACGACCACGTGGTTGGGTTGCAGCGCCTTCAGCCTGTTGACATGCGCGGCGATGTATTCCGCGCCGCCCACCGGCACGCGCTGCGCAGCCGGCTCCGCCAGGTTGGGGGCAAAGCTGCCCGGCGACTGCAGGTTGCCATGGTAGTCGTTGAAGCCGATGATCTTCACCGTGAAGGGCGCTTGGGCCGTGCCGCCACCAGTGGCACAACCGGCCAGTGCTGCGCTGAGCAGCAGGGCAGAAAGCGGCGTTCCACGCTTTGACTTCAAGGTCCGTTTGCGGGCGCAAACAGCCTTCATCGCAGAGATGCAGAGGGCGCAGAGGTCCGCAGAGAAGACATCGAATTCTTCTCTGCGCTTTCTCTGCGCCCTCTGCGCCCTCTGCGCCTCTGCGGTGAAGCGTTCGACTTTCGTCATCAATCGTCCCCCCCGCGGCGCCACACGCCGATGAAGGCCTTGGCCTTGTTGCTTGCACCCATGCGCTCGTCCGACAGCGCGTCCAGAAAATCCGACAGCCGCTTCGACTTGGCCATGGTGTAGATCGTCAGCGCCGTGGCGGCGACGAAGACCGCGACGAACAACGCCAGCCTGAAGGGCAACGGCGCGTCGGCCTCGGCCAGCAGGTTCATGCCCAGGAAGCCGGTGGTCACGGTGCCGATCAGGCCGAAGATCGTGACCACCGTCAGCCGCACCACGGTGTTCGCCTGGCGACGCAGGCTGTCGGCCTCGAGGTAGCCGCTCATGTCGGCGATGCGCTCCTTGACCTCGGCATACAGCGCGTCGGTGCCCAGGTGCGCGGTGCACATGCGGAACAGCGCGCGCGCCTGCGTCTGCTCCGACACCTCGTGGAACCAGTAGCGATGGGTGAACCCCAGGAAGCCGGCAAAGCTCTCCCGGATGGCGCGCTTGAAGCGGCGGATGCTGTCGGGGTCGGCCACGTCCAGGTGCTTCAGCGCCTCGGCCAGCCGGTCGCTGAGCATCAGCAGCGCCGCTTTCTGGAAATGTGCGATCAGGAAGAGCAGGAAATGCTGGTGGCGGAACTGCGCCAGCACGCCGCGCTCGGCGCAGTTGAAGAAGGCTGAACGCGCGTCGCCCACCACCACCAGCGAGTGCCCGCTGCACAGGTAGCGGGTGTTCGGCGCCGCGCCGGCATCGGACCAGAAGCGGTCATAGCAGTGGCGCTGCTCGAACTCGGCCAGTTGTGGTTCGGCAAAGGGCAGCAGCGCGTCGTTGTCGCCTTGCGGCGCGGCGGTGAGCAGCCCCAGGCGCACGAAGTCGTTGCGCGTCAGCGCGCGCGGGTCTTCCAGCGCCAGGTAGGCCATGGTCGGCATGCGGTGGTACTCGATCTGGCGGAAGCGCAGCGCGCCGGG
>DASQFA010000097.1:0-14192 GCA_035633375.1 Rubrivivax sp. | reverse complement strand
AGGAAAACACGATGGCCATGCAGGCGCTGGTGATTGCGCATGCGGCCTACGGCCACAACAGCTTCTTCAAGGGCAACTACCTGTTCCGCATGTGGACCGATGCGTCGTCAATCATTGACTACCTGGTCTATGCCAAGAACTACGTCACCGGCTGCGAAGAAAAACACGGGCTCGACGCGGTGGAGTCGTTCCTCGACTCCTGCCACGCGCTGGCCAACCACGGGGTCGACCGCTACCGCCGGCCGACGCGCAAGACGCTCGCGCAGGAATTGTCCGAGCGCAAGGACCGCGAGGCCTACGCCCAGCAGCAGGTCAACGACCTGTGGCGCACCCTGCCGCGCCGCGCCGCGCAGGCCGAAGGCGAGAAGGAGGCGCGCCGCTTCCCCGAAGAGCCGCAGGAGAACCTGCTGTACTTCATCGAGAAGAACGCGCCGCTGCTCGAACCGTGGCAGCGTGAGATCGTGCGCATCGTGCGCAAGGTGGCGCAGTACTTCTACCCGCAGCGCCAGACGCAGGTCATGAACGAAGGTTGGGCCACCTTCTGGCACCACAAGCTGCTGAACCAGATGTACGACGACGGCTTCCTCACCGACGGCGTGATGATCGAATGGCTCAAGTCGCACACCAACGTGGTCTATCAGCCGCCGGTGGGCCACAAGGCCTACAGCGGCATCAACCCCTACGCGCTGGGCTTCGCGATGTTCACGGATCTCAAGCGCATCTGCGAGAACCCGACCGACGAAGACCGGCAATGGTTCCCCGAGATCGCCGGCACACCGTGGCTGCCGGCGCTGCACCAGGCCATGCGCAACTACAAGGACGAAAGTTTCGTCGGCCAGTTCCTCAGCCCCAAGCTGATGCGCGATCTGCGCCTGTTCGCCATCGTCGATGACGAGAAGCAGAGCGAACTCGAAGTCGCGGCGATCCACGATGACAGTGGCTACAGGCGCGTGCGTGAATCGCTGTCGCGCCAGTACGATCTGGGCTCACGCGAGCCCAACATCCAGGTCTGGAACGTCAACCTGCGCGGCGACCGGTCATTGACACTGCGTCACTTCCAGCACAACGACCGGCCACTGCACGATACCGCGCAGGAGGTGCTGAAACACGTGGCGCGGCTGTGGGGCTTTGGCGTGCAGCTGGAAAGCGTCAACGCCTCGGGTGATATCAGCAAGCGCTGGAACCTGCCGGGGCCGGCGGGCTGATTGCCCCGTGCGCGGCGCGGTGCGCAGGTCCGGCGCCGAGTGTCATCGATCCTTCAGCAGATCAATGACAAAGCGCACCGGAATGGCATAGCTGATGCCCGACGGGTGGGTCAGTGCCGATTCCTTGCTGCCCTTGACCAGCACCATGTTGATGACTGCCACGACCTGACCGGTGGCCACGTCGAACACCGGGCTGCCGCTGTTGCCCGGGTACACCGTGGCATCCAGCTGGTAGATGTCGAAGCTGCCCTGGCGCAACTGCTTGATGGCCTGTGCGTTCAAGGCCTGCGAAGTCGGCGCGGGCAGCGCAATGGCGGTGATCGACGAGATGATGCCGCGGTGTGTCACTGGTGTGAAACCCAGCGCACCGCCGATCGGGTAGCCGATGATCGCCACCGACATGCCCTCGCGCAGGCGTGTGTCATCGGCCAGCGGCAAGGCAGGGAGCGCGGCGCCTTCGATGCGCAGCAGCGCCAGGTCACGGGCACGGTCCAGACCCAGCAACGTGGCGTTGCGCAACTGCGCCTCGGTAGCGCCCTTCGGCGTCTGGATGGCCAGTACTGTCTGCGTCTCCGCTGGCAGCACTTCGGGCAGCACGTGGGCATTGGTGATCACCATGTCTCCCTTGCCGACGACGAAGCCGGTGCCACGAAAGCCGAAGCGCGGGTTGCTGGTGGCGTTGAAGGTGCCCACCGCCACCACGCTGGGCTTGGCGGCGACGATGATTTCTTCCAGGCCGGCCATGGCCAGCATCGGCGTCAGCATCAGTAGCACCAGAGCCAGGCGCGCGCATCGAGGTGTCAAGATCGTCACCGGTGGAGTCCTACAGCGCAAACACCTTGCCCGGGTTCATGATGTTCTTCGGGTCCAGCGCCAGCTTCACCTGGCGCATCATCGCCACCGCTCCGGCGCCGGCTTCGTCGACCAGGTAGCCCATCTTGTGCAGGCCAATGCCGTGCTCGCCGGTGCAGGTGCCCTCCAGCCGCAACGCGCGCTGCACCATCTGCTCGCTCAGGCGCTCGACCGTGGCGCGCTCGACCGGGTCGTTCGGGTCGAGCAGCCAGCTCAGGTGGAAATTGCCGTCACCGACATGGCCGACGATCCAGTACGGAATGCCCGAGGCTTCAGTTTCGGCGATTGATTCATTGATGCTTTCGGCCAGCCGCGAGATCGGCACGCAGGTGTCGCTGCTTTGGCAGCGGCAACCCGGGCGCGTCTGCAGCGCCGCAAAGTAGGACTGGTGGCGCGCGGTCCACAGCTTGGTGCGTTCTTCGGGTGTGGTCGCCCATTCGAAGTCTTCGCCGCCGTGCTCGCGCGCAACGTCCTGCACCGTGTGCGCCTGCTCCTGCACGCCCGCAACGCTGCCATGGAACTCCATCAGCAGCATCGGCGCCTCGCGCATGGACAGCTTCGAATGCTTGTTCACGGCGCGGATGGCATTGGCATCGAGCAGCTCGCAGCGTGCAATCGGCACGCCCATCTGAATGATCTGGATCGTGCTGCGCACCGCCGCGTCGATGCTCGGGAAATGGCAGATTGCCGCGCTCACAGCCTCGGGCAGCGGGTACAGCTTCAGCGTGATTTCGGTCATCACGCCCAGCGTGCCCTCGCTGCCCACGAACAGGCGTGTCAGGTCGTAGCCGGCACTGGACTTCTTGGCGCGCGTGCCGGTCTGGATGACCTCGCCGCTGGCCGTCACCACCTTCAAGCCGAGCACGTTTTCGCGCATCGTGCCGTAGCGCACCGCGTTCGTGCCGCTGGCGCGGGTGGCGGCCATGCCGCCCAGGCTGGCGTTGGCGCCGGGGTCGATCGGAAAGAACAAGCCGGTGTCGCGGATCTCGCGGTTGAGTTGTTCGCGGGTCACGCCGGCCTGCACCGTCACCGTCAGGTCCTCGGCGTTCAGGCGCACGATCTTCGTCATGCGGCCCAGGTCGATGCTGATGCCGCCTTGAACCGCCATCAGGTGGCCTTCCAGCGACGAGCCGACACCGAAGGGAATCACCGGCACCGCATGTTCATGCGCCAGCGCCACCACCGCTACCACGTCATCGGTGCTCTCGCAGAAGACCACGGCTTCGGGCGGTGTCACCGGGTAGGTCGATTCGTCGCGGCCGTGCTGCTCGAGCACCGACGCGGCGGTCGAGCAGCGTTCGCCAAAGCGCTTGCGCAGCGCAGCCAGCATTGCGGCGGGCACCGGGCGGATTTCGCCGCGGGGCAACACATGGGCTGGAACGGGTGCGTTCATGGCGTGCAGTCCTTCGACCGATTGAACACCGATTCTAGGAGCCCGCCGGCTTTATGGGCGTACCCGCGCCAGCGCAGCCCTTTGCACGCAAGGCGCGCGGGCCCATCAAGGCCAGTTGGCCCACCGGGCAGCGCACGCCGGCTGCGGCGCGTGTTTGCGAGAACTGGGGGTGTGGCGCCGTGCAATTTCTGCGTTGCCCGGGCGCGTGCGGTGCGAAGATGGTGGCATCGCATCTCGAGTCATGCCATGCGCCCCGCGACAGCCCCCAGGATCATCCCCGACCGAGGCGAATTCATCGACGCGCTGCGCGTGCTGCGCAAGGGCCGCGTGCTGGTCCGGGTGAGCGAGATCAGCGGCGGCTGCGTGCTCGACGGCGCGCCGCTGTACAGCGCCTACCGCACGCTCATTGACTATGGTTTGATCCGCGAGTTCGACAACCCGGAGGGTTACCCGAGCGTGCGCTACTACAGACTCAGCGAACGCGGCCGGGATTTTGCCGACCGCGCCTGCGAGAACTGGCGCCAGCGCCCGCTGCTGCAACGCCTGGCCGTGCGCCTGGCCGGCTGAGCGGTCACACCGGGGCCTGCCAGCGCAGGGCCTTGTGCGTCACGCTGGCACGCATGCTCGGCGTCCTGGGCCGAGCCCGACGCCGCTTCAAAAACCCACGGTCGTGTTCGGCACGTCCACGCGGATGAACGGGCGGCGCAGCGCGCCGGTGGCGGCGCGAACATAGTCGTCAGCCCAGGCCGCGTCGGCAAAGCCGCGTGACTCGGCCGCCGCCGCAATGGCCAGCACCTTGTCCACGAACAGCACCTTGCCGGTCGGGCGCGAGGCCACGCAGTCCAGGCGCGTGAATTCGCGGTCGAGCCAGGCACTGGCTTCTTCCAGCGGCATCGGCGCCGAGGTGTGCATGGCGATGTCGTCGCTGTCGGCGAATTTGACGATCACATCGTGTCGCATGGATCCCCTGTCGGTCGGTACGAATTGCGCAAGACTAGCAGCGCGGCGGTGCAATGGCCCTGTCTTGTGTCAAGCCACCGTGCCTGCAGGCACAATGCTCGCACGATGGGACAGCGCCTCACACAGATCGCCACGCGCACCGGCGACGACGGCAGCACCGGCCTGGGCGACGGCACGCGCGTGCCCAAGCACCACCTTCGCGTGATGGCGATGGGCGACGTCGATGAGCTCAATTCCGGCATCGGCGTACTGCTGGCCGAGCCGTTGCCGGGCGACGTGCGCGAGCTGCTGGTGGTCATCCAGCACGAGCTTTTCAACCTCGGCGGCGAGCTGTCGATTCCCGGCTACGAGCTGCTCAAGGCCAGCGCCGTGCTGCGCCTGGACGAAGCGTTGGAACACTACAACGCACAGCTGCCGCGTTTGAAGGAGTTCATCCTGCCGGCTGGCACGCGCAGCGCGGCGCTGGCGCATGTCAGCCGCACGGTGGCGCGCCGCGCCGAGCGCGCGCTGGTGGCCCTCAGCGGCCACGAGAAGGTGAACGAGGCACCGCGCCAATACCTCAACCGCCTGAGCGACCTGCTGTTCGTGCTGGCGCGCGTGCTCAACCGCGCCAACCTCGACGGCCTGGGCGGCGACGATGTGTACTGGCGCTCTGAGCGGCTGGCCCGCGAGGGCGGCTGATTCCGGGCCGCGCGCCCGCGACGGCGATTGACCGCGCCGCGGCGTTTGCGCAAGGTGCGCTGATCCCGCAGCGTCTGGGCCGCATGGCCAGCGCTTGCCGCAGCGTCTGGCGCGACATGGCGGCCGATCCCGCCTGATCACCTCCACTCCACCGCGCCGGCGCCCGACTGGTGTGCGCATGCCTGGCCGCGTCCCGGCCGGGCACCCAGGCCGGCATCGCCCAAGAGCTTGACTGGGGTCGACCGATGCGGCTGGCATGGCTTCTGCTTGATGCCGTCTTGTATACCAGCACGTGCACCAACATGCCTCACACCGCCGCTACCCACCCCGCGCCGCTTGGCGTGGCGCAGTGGCGCGAGCGCGTGGCGGGCGGCGCCGACCCGTTGCCGCTGCTGCAGGCGTGCCGTGAGGCGGCCTTGGCCAGCCAGGCTCTGGCCGTCTGGATCAGCCTGCCCACACCGGCGCAGTGGCAGCAGCAGCTCGATCTGCTGTCGTTGCGCCTGGCCGAGCCGGGCTCGCGCGCCGAACTGGTGCAGCGTTACCCGTTGTTGGGCGTGCCCTTCGCTGCCAAGGACAACATTCACATTGCCGGCGTGCCCACCACGGCGGGCTGCCCGGCCTTCAGCCATGTGCCCGAACGCAGCGCCACGGTGGTGCAGCGGCTGCTCGATGCCGGCGCCATATGGCTGGGCAAGACCAACCTGGACCAGTTCGCCACAGGGCTGGTGGGCACGCGTTCGCCCTATGGCCGGCCGAGTTGCGCCTTCGATGCGCAGCGCATCAGCGGGGGCTCCAGCTCCGGTTCGGCCGTGGCGCTGGCGCGTGGCCAGGTAGCCTTTGCGCTGGGCACCGACACGGCAGGTTCGGGGCGCGTGCCGGCCGCCTTCAACGGTCTGGTGGGGCTGAAACCGACGCCCGGGCGCATCAGCACCGCCGGCGTGGTGCCGGCCTGCCGCAGCATCGACTGCGTGTCGCTGTTCGCGCATACCGTGGACGATGCGGCGCACCTGCTGGCCATGGCCGAAGGCGCGGATGCGCTCGACGCGTACAGCGCCTTTCAGGCAGGGCCCGCACGCGCGCCGGCGGCGCAGCGCATCGGCGTGCCGCGCGCGCCGGCCTTTTTCGGCAATGCCGGCTACGCGCCGATGTTTGCCGCGGCCATCGAGCGCGCACGCTCGCTCGGCCAGGCGGTAGTGGAAGTCGACTTCACGCGCCTGTTCGAGGTGGCGGCGCTGCTCTACGAAGGCCCCTGGGTGGCCGAGCGCCACAGCACCGTGCGCTCGCTGCTGAGCCGGCAGCCCGAGGCCTTCGACCCGACGGTGCGCAAAGTCATCGAGCGCGCCGTGGGCCTGACTGCCACCGATGCCTTCGAGGCCCAGTACCGGCTGCGTGCGCTGCAGTGCGAGCTGCAGATGCTGTGGCAACAGGTGGACCTGCTGATGGTGCCCACCGCGCCGGGCCACCCGACCTTTGCCGAGGTCGATGCCGATCCGGTGGGCGTGAACGCCATGCTCGGCACCTACACCAACTTCGTCAACCTGCTCGGCTGGTGTGCGCTGGCGCTGCCCGCCGGCACCAGCGCCGCCGGCCTGCCCTTCGGCGTGAGCTTCATCGCGCCTGCCACCCACGATGCGGCCCTGCTGCACTGGGCGCGGCGCTGGCACGCGCAGCCTGCGGCCAGCCTGCCGCAGCGCCAACCCGCGAGCACGCCGGTGCTGCCGATCGCGGTGGTCGGCGCGCACCTGTCGGGCCTGCCGCTGAACCGCCAGTTGCTCGAGCGCGGCGCGGTGCTGCGCGAGTCGGCGCGTACGGCGCCTTGTTATCGCCTGTTCGCACTACCCGACACGCGCCCGCCCAAGCCCGGCCTGCAGCGCTGCGCCGAGGGCGGCGCGGCCATCGAGCTCGAGGTCTGGGACATGCCGATGCAACAGCTCGGCTCCTTTCTCGCGCTGATCCCCGCGCCGCTGGGCCTGGGCAGCATCGAGCTGGCCGACGGCAGCCAGGTGCACGGCTTCCTTTGCGAAGGCCATGCCTTGCAGGCCGCACGCGACATCAGCCACTTCGGCGGCTGGCGCGCCTACCTCGCCTCACTCTGACATCCACCAAGGACACACCATGGACCGACGCGTCTTCATCGCCAGCAGCGCCGCACTGGGCGCCTTGCCCATCGCCGCGCAAGCCCAGGCCAGGCCCAAGGACGTGCTCATCGTGGCCAACGAGTTCGGCCCGAACTCGCTCGACATCCACACCCTGGGCGCCAACCGGCCGAGCTACGGCGTGAGCTGGCTGGTCTATGACCGGCTCATGACCTACGGCAAGAAGACGCTGCCCGACGGGCGCGTCAGCTACGACCGCAACAAGCTCGAGCCCGAGCTGGCCGAAAGCTGGGCCATCGCCCCGGACGGCAACTCGGTGACCTTCAAGCTGCGCAGAGGCGCCAAGTTCCACGACGGCACGCCGGTGACGGCCAAGGACGTGAAGTGGAGCTTCGACCGCGCCCTCGCGGCGGGCGGCTTCCCCACCTTCCAGATGGCTGCCGGTTCGCTGGAAAAGCCCGAGCAGTTCGAGGTGGTCGACGAGCACACCTTTCGCGTCAAGTTCATCCGCAAGGACAAGCTCACGATGGCCGACCTGGCGGTGCCGGTGCCCTGTGTCTTCAACAGCGAGCTGGTGAAGAAGAACGCCACGGCGCAGGACCCCTGGGGCCTGGCCTGGACGCGCAACAACACCGCCGGGGGTGGCGCCTTCAAGGTCGAGGCCTTCCGCCCCGGCCAGGAGATCGTCTATGTGCGCAACGACGACTGGAAGAGCGGGCCGCTGCCCAAACTGCGCCGCATCGTGCAGCGCGACGTGCCGAATGCCGGCAACCGCCGCGCGCTGCTCATCAAGGGGGACATCGACATGACTTTCGACCTGCCGCCCAAGGACTTTGCCGAACTGAGCGAAGACAAGGCCGGCATCAAGGTGGCGTCGATGCCGATCGAGAACGCCATGCTCTATCTCGGCATGAACACCACCAAGCCGCCTTTCGACAACATCAAGGTGCGCCAGGCGGTGGCCTATGCGCTGCCCTACGACAAGATCTACGAGAACGCCTTCTACGGCCGCGCCGCCAAGCTGTACGGCGGCAGCTCACCCGTGAAGAGCATCGCCTGGCCGCAGCCCACGCCCTACCGCACCGACATCGCCAAGGCCAAGGCGCTGATGGCCGAAGCCGGCGTGGCGAACGGTTTCGAGACCACGCTCAGCTTCGACCTGGGCGGTGCGACGGTCGGCGAGCCCTCGGCGGTGCTCACGCAGGAGGCGTTGGCGGCCATCGGCATCAAGGCGCAGATCAACAAGATCCCCGGCGCCACCTGGCGCGCGGCCTTGTTGAAGAAGGACATGCCGATGATCCTCAACCGCTTCGGCGGCTGGCTGGACTATCCGGAGTACTTCTTCTTCTGGTGCTACCACGGCCAGAACGCGGTGTTCAACACCATGAGCTACCAGAACCCGAAGCTCGACAAGCTGATCACCAATGCGCGCTTCGCCGAAAGCAAGCCGATCTACGAATCGTCGGTGAGGGAAATGATCCAGCTGGCCTACGACGAGGTGCCGCGCGTGCCGCTGTTCCAGCCGTCGATGGACGTGGCCATGCAGCAGGACGTGATGGGCTACATGTACTGGTTCCATCTGCAGCCCGACTACCGCCAACTCTACAAAGCCTGAGGCGGGTGCACCGCATGGACCACACCGCCTACATCGATGCCGCCGCCAGCACGCTGGGTCTGAGCCTGACGCAGGAGCAGCGCAAGGGCGTGGCCCTGTACTTCGGCCTGGCCGCATCGATGGCCGAGCTGCTGCAAGGCCTGCCACTGGACCCCGCAGACGAATCCGGCAACGTCTTCGTGCCGGTGGCGCCGCTGACGTCTGAGGGTCTGGAATGAGCACCCACGCGCACACCCTGGCTACCACCACCGCCGCCAGCGTGCGCGACGGCAGCGCCAGTGCCATTGGCGTGGTGCAGCAATGCCTGGACCGCATCGAGGCCACCGAAGGCCGCGTCAACGCCTTCACCAGCGTGCTCACCGAACGCGCGCTGAAGCGTGCCAAGGCCATCGACGCGCACGCGAGGCGCGCGCGCATGAAGCTCGCCGGCGTGCCCTTCGCGGTGAAGAACCTGTTCGACATTGCCGCGCTGCCCACACTCGCCGGCTCGAAGATCGAGCGCGAGCATGCGCCAGCCGCGCGCGATGCGGTGCTGGTGCGCCGGCTCGAAGCCGAAGGCGCGGTGCTGGTCGGTGCGCTGAACATGGACGAATACGCCTACGGCTTTTCCACCGAGAACACGCACTACGGCGCCACGCACAACCCGCACGACCTGTCGCGCATCTCGGGCGGCTCCTCGGGCGGCTCGGCCGCCGCGGTGGCCGCTGGCCAGGTGCCCGTCACACTGGGCTCCGACACCAACGGCTCGATCCGCGTGCCGGCCTCGCTGTGCGGCGTGTTCGGCCTGAAACCCACCTTCGGCCGCCTGCCGCGCACCGGCTCGTACCCCTTCGTTGCCAGCCTCGACCACCTCGGCCCCTTCGCGCGCAGCGTGGCCGATCTGGCGCTGGTGTACGACCTGATGCAAGGCCCCGACCGGCACGACCCGGCCTGTGCGCAGCGCGACATCGAGCCGGTGTCCGAGCTGCTCGGCCGCGGCGCCGCCGGGCTGCGCGTGGCCGTGCTCGGTGGCTGGTTCCGCGAGATGGCGCTGGCCGAGGCGCTGGCCGCCACCGATGCGGTGGCGCAGGCATTGGGCACCACGCGCCTGGTGGAGCTGCCCGAGGTGGAACGCGCACGCGCCGCGGCCTTCCTCGTCACCTGCGGCGAAGGCGGCGCGCTGCACTTGGAGGACTTGAAGACGCGCGCCAACGACTTCGACCCGATGACGCGCGACCGTTTCCTCGCCAACGCGCTGGTGCCCGCCGCCTGGGTGGTGCAGGCACAGCGCGTGCGCCACTGGTTTGCGCGCCGCGTGGCGCGCATCTTCGAAACCGTCGACGTGCTCATCGCACCGGCCACGCCGTGCACCGCGCCGGTCATCGGCACCGAGTGGCTCGACATCCACGGCAAGCGCCTGCCGGCACGCGCCAGCATGGGCCTGCTGACCCAGCCCATCTCCTGCATCGGCCTGCCCGTCGTGAGCGTGCCGCTGTGGGGCATGAACCCGCAGGCACCGCACCTGCCCATCGGCGTGCAGTTGATCAGCGCGCCCTGGCGCGAGGACCACGGCCTGCGCGTTGCGGCACAGCTCGAAGCGATGGGCCTGTGCAGCGCGCCGGTGGCGTCCTTCGCACGCGAGCTGTGAGCATGCAGCTGAATCGCCCCGAAGTGCTGGCCGAGTTGAGCGCCGCCTTTGCGCGCTATGAAGACGCGCTGGTGAACAACCGCCTGGAGGTGCTCGACGAGCTGTTCTGGGACAGCGCGCAGACCGTGCGCTACGGCGTCGGCGAGAACCTGTACGGCATCGACGCGATCCGCGACTTCCGCAACGCGCGGCCGGCGCAAGGCCTGGCACGCACGTTGCAACGCACCGTGCTCAGCACCTTCGGCGACGACTTCGGCAGCGCCATGACCGAGTTCCGCCGCGAAGGCGGCAACAAGCTCGGCCGGCAAAGCCAGACCTGGTGCCGCATCGGCGGGCGCTGGCGCATCGTCGCCGCGCACGTCAGCCTGCTGCCCGCCTGAATCACCGACTCAACGAACCCCCACCCCAAAAGGAGCCCTGACCATGAACCACGATAAATTGATCCTGCCGCGCCGCCGCCTGCTCGCCGGGGGTGCCCTGGCCGGCGCCTCGCTGGCGCTGCCCGGCGCACTGCGCCACGCGCTGGCGCAAAGCCCGATCACCGTGGGCATCATCTATGTCGGCCCGCGCGACGACTTCGGCTACAACCAGGCGCAGGCCGAGTCCGCCGCGCTGCTGAAGAAGATGCCCGGCGTGAAGGTGCTGGAAGAAGAGAACGTGCCCGAGACGCAAGCCGTGCAGAAGAGCATGCAGGGCATGATCTCGCAGGACGGCGCGACGCTGCTGTTCCCCACCAGCTTCGGCTACTTCGACCCGCACATGCTGCTGGTCGCGGCGAAGAACCCGAACGTGCGCTTCAGCCATTGCGGCGGCATGTGGACCAAGGGCAAGCATCCCGACAACACCGGCAGCTACTTCGGCTACATCGACGAGGCGCAATACCTCAACGGCGTGGTCGCCGGCCACATGAGCAAGAGCAAGAAGCTAGGCTTCGTGGCCGCCAAGCCGATCCCGCAGGTGCTGCGCAACATCAACGCCTTCACCATGGGCGCGCGCTCGGTCGACCCGAGCATCACCACCACCGTCATCTTCACCGGCGACTGGAGCATGCCGGTGAAGGAGGCCGAGGCGACCAACGGCCTGGCCGACCAGGGCGCGGATGTCTTCACGATGCACGTCGACGGCCCCAAGGTGGTGGTGGAAACCGCCGCCAAGCGCGGCAAGATGGTGTGCGGCTACCACGCCAGCCAGGCCAAGCTGGCACCGCAGGCCTACCTGACCGGCGCGGAGTGGAACTGGATCACCGCCTACACCACCGTGCTCGACGCTGCGCGCAGCGGCAAACCGCACCCGAACTTCGTGCGCGGCGGGCTGAAGGAAGGCTTCGTCAAGACCTCGCCTTACGGCCCCGCCGTCACCGAAGCCGCGCGCAAGAACGCCGATGCGGTAAAGGCCAAGATGATGGCCGGCAGCTTCGACCTCTTCGTCGGCGAGCTGAAGGACAACACCGGCAAGGTCGTCATCCCCAAGGGCAAGGCCTTCAAGCAGACCGACATCGAGCTCGAGGGCATGAACTACCTGGTCGAAGGCGTGGTCGGCAAGGTTTGATGGACCACCCCCGCAGCGCCTTCGGCGCTCCCCCTCAAGGGGGGCTGGGCCGCACCGAGCGAGCGCCTGCGCGCTCGCGAGTGGCTGCCCTGCGCGCTGCGGCCTGCAAGCCGCAGCGCGACCCCAGCGGCCCGGCAAAGCCGGTTCCGCGGCGTCCGCTTGGGGGGACCCGGGCTCCACACGACACCAGAGTGCACCCATGAGCCACACCCGCGACACCGTTGAAGCCATTGCCCTGCCGGTGCTGGCCCTGGCCGGCGGGCTGGGCTTGTTCGGCGTGTTCGTGTGGTTCGGCGGGCATGACCCGCTGCAGGTCTGGGCGCTGCTGTTTCGCGGCGCGTTCGGTGATGCGTTTTCGCTGCAGAACACCTTGCAGCGCGCCGCGCCGCTGATGCTCACCGCGCTGTGCGTGGCCCTGCCGGCCCGCGCCGGGCTGACCATCATCGGCGGCGAAGGCGCCCTGGTGCTCGGCGGCCTGGCCTGTGCGGCGCTTCCCTTGATGCTGCCGCTGCCCGGCGGCGGCGTGGGCACGGCGCTGCTGCTGCTGGCCGCTGCCGCTGCCGGCGGCGCCTGGATTGCATTGGCCGGCTGGCTGCGCCAATGGCGCGGCGTGAACGAGACCATCTCCAGCCTGCTGCTGGGCTACATCGCCATCGCGCTGTTCAAGCACATCGTCGAAGGCCCGCTGCGCGATCCGGCCAGCCTGAACAAGCCGTCCACGTTGCCAGTGCCCGAGGCGCTGCGTATCGGCAGCATCGGCGCCTACGACGTGCACTGGGGGCTGGTGTTCGGCGTCGTGCTGTGCCTGCTGGCCGCGTTCTGGCTTGGCGCCACCACGCACGGCTTTGCCACGCGGGTGGTGGGCGGCAACCTGCGCGCCGCGCGCCTGGTCGGCCTGCCGGCCAACCGGCTGGTCATCGTGGCCTGTGCGCTGGGCGGCGCGGCGGCCGGCCTGGCCGGCGGCATCGAGGTCGCGGCGGTGCACACCTCGGCCAATGCCTCGCTTATCGTCGGCCTGGGCTACACCGGCATCCTGGTCAGCTTCGTGGCGCGGCACCACCCGCTGGCCATCATTCCGGTGGCAGTGCTGTTCGGCGGTTTTCTCGCCGCCGGCAGCCTGTTGCAGCGCCGCATGGGGCTGCCCGATGCGTCGGTGCAGGTGCTGATGGGCTTCTGCTTCGTCTTCATCCTGGCTAGCGAGGCCTGGCGCGGGCGCCTGGGCGAGTTGTTCGTGCTGCGTCGCAGCGCTTCACCTGTGGCGGCGGCAGCATGAGCCGCCGGGCCGCTCCCAAGGCGAAACCCCGCAGTGCGCAGCACGGAGGTTGCCTGATCAGCCGCCGGGCCGCTCCCAAGGCGAACAGCAGCGCAGTGCGCAGCACGGAGGCACTCCAATGAGTGGCTTCGTCTGGCTCGATGTGCTGCTGGCCGTGCTGGGCGGTGCCATCCGCGTGGGCACGCCCTTTCTCTTCGTCAGCCTGGGCGAGTGCCTGACCGAGAAGGCCGGGCGCATCAACCTCGGGCTGGAAGGCGTGCTGGTGTTCTCCGCCATGGCCGGCTTCGCCGGCTCATACCTCACCGGCCAGTGGTGGCTGGGCGTGTTGCTGGCGGGCTTCAGTGGGGCTTGCATCGCCGCGCTGCACGGCCTGATGAGCAGCCTGCCGCGCGTCAACGACATTGCCGCCGGCATCGCCATCATGATGCTCGGCGTGGGTCTGGCCTTCTACCTGGGCAAGCCGCTGATCCAGCCACAGGCGGCGCAGATACCGACCCTGGCGCTGGGCGCGTGGTCGAGTTCGTCACAGGTGAGTGCGGCGCTGAACATCAACGCGCTGTTCCCGCTGGGCGTGCTGCTGGCGCTGCTGCTGGCCTGGGCCTTCAAGCACACCGGCTGGGGCCTGAAGGTGCGCATGGTGGGCGATTCGGCCGACGCCGCACGCGCGCTCGGCACCTCGGTCACTGGCGTGCGCGTGGCCGCCACCACCGCCGGCGGTTTCATCGCCGGGCTGGGCGGCGCTTCGCTGTCCCTGTACTACCCAGGCAGCTGGAACGAAGGCCTGTCCAGTGGCCAGGGCCTGATCGCCGTGGCGCTGGTGATCTTTGCGCGCTGGCACCCGGTGCGCTGCCTGTGGGCCGCGCTGCTTTTCGGCGGTGCGGGAGCCTTGGGTCCGGCGCTGCAGTCGGTGGGCATCAGCGGCTACTACCACCTGTTCAACGC
>DASQFA010000096.1:0-1954 GCA_035633375.1 Rubrivivax sp. | reverse complement strand
CGGGCGGTGCGAAGTCTCGGTGTGCGGCCGTGGTGCCGCTCCCGGATCTTTCGCTGGCCTGAGCGCTGGCCTGAGCGCTGGCCTGAGCGCTGGCCTGAGCATCGGCCGGCCACGAGGCCCGACCCGTGCGTGTCAACACCCCTACAAAGGAAAGTCATGAACAAGGATCAAGTCAAGGGCGCCGTCAAGGAAGCCGCAGGCAAAGTGCAGCAGAAGGCCGGCAAGATGATCGGCAGTTCCGAGCAAGAGGCCAAGGGCCTTACAACGAAGCTTCAGGGCAAGGCGCAGAAGAAGGTTGGCGATGCCAAGGAAGCGCTGAAGGTGGCAAGAAGCAAGCTCTGACGGACACTGCCTGGCGAGCGAAGGCCGCACGCGCTGATCCCCAGCGGCCTTCCTCGCGGGCTCCGTACCGGTCTGGCGACAGCCTCGAAGCGCTCGGCGCTTCCGGGGCTACCACTCCAGCGGCGGCAGATCGTGGAACACCCTGCGCGTTCCTGCGATCCACTGCTGTTTGAGCGTCTCGAAGTAGGGGTCGCCGCTCGCGAAGCGGCGCTTCATCGTGACCTGCAGGCTGTCTCGGGCGTAGCACAGCAGGTCGATCGGCATGCCGACCGACAGGTTGCTGAGCATCGTGGAGTCGTACGACACGAGCACGCACTTGGTGGCGTCTTCCAGCGTGGCACTCGGTGTCACCGCCAGGTCGAGGATGGGCTTGCCGTACTTGGCCTCGCCGGTCTGCAGGAAGCTCGTGTCGGTACCGGCCTCGATGAAATTGCCCTCGGCATAGATGCGGAACAGCCGCATCTCTTCACCCGCAATCTGGCCGCCGAGGATGAACGAGGCATTGAAACTCAGGCCCCCGCTCTCGAGATGCGGCCCGTCGCGGCGCTCGAGGTCGCGCATCGCATCGGCCACCAGGTTCGCCACGTCGAACATCGAGGGCACGGTGTACAGGTGGGGCGGCTTGGCGGCCACCCGTCGGCGCAGCATGCTGATCACCGCCTGGGTGGCTGCCAGACCGCCCGAACTGAGCAGCACCAGTACGCGGTCGCCGGCATTCTCGAACACCGTCATCTTGCAGAACTTGGCGTAGTTGTCCACGCCCGCGTGGGTGCGCGAGTCGCTCGCCAGGATGAGGCCTTCCTCCAACTTGACGCCGACGCAATAGGTCATGCGGCCTCCACTACGTCGGTCCAGACCCTGAAGCCTTCCAGCTTGTTCGCTCCAAAGGTGCTGGACATCGCGACATCGCAGGCGTCGCGGCCGCGCGCGATCAGCACGCGGCCGATGCGCGGCTTGTTGTTGCGCGCATCGAAGGTGTACCAACGGTCGCCGAGATAGGCCTCGAACCAGGCCGCGAAGTCCATCGGCCCGTAGGGGGGGTCGGTGCCGACGTCACCCAGGTAGCCCGTGCAATAGCGCGCCGGGATGTTCATGCAGCGGCACAAGGCAATCGCCAGGTGGGCGTAGTCGCGGCAGACGCCGCGGCCCTCTGTGTGGGCCTCCATCGCGGTGCGCGTGTGCCGCGCATGCGGGTAACCGAATTCGATGTGTCGGTGCACGTAGTCGCAGATGGCCTGCACCCGCGTCCAGCCGGCCGGTACCGAGGCGAAGCGCTGCCAGGCGATGTCGGACAGCAGTTCGGTCTCGCAGTAGCGGCTGCCCAGCAGGTAGATCAGCGTCGATGCGGGCAGGTCTTCCACCGCAGTCTGAACGGCCGACGGCGCCACGATGTCGGGCGCACCACTGTCGTTCACCACCGCATCGCTGCTCAGGACGAACCGGCCCAGCGGAGCGACGAGGCGGCTGCACTGGTTGCCGAACAGATCAAGGTAGCTGGTCGTGGGTACGACAGGCTCGGTCACAAGCTGATCGGGGCGCACCAAATCGACCGCCCGCGAGGGGTGGATGCTCAACGCCAGCATCATCGGCGTCGGCTGCGCACACTGGTAGA
>DASQFA010000095.1:0-2184 GCA_035633375.1 Rubrivivax sp. | reverse complement strand
GCCACCGGCTGCGGCGGCAAGGAGAACTGCATGGGCGACGACACCGGCCGCTGCATGACCCACGACCTGTGGGCCAGCCTGAACGCGAAGATGATCGAATACCTCGATTCGATCTCGCTGAAGAAACTGGTCGACGAGCAGCTTGCCAAGGGGGTGTCGATCCAGGACACGCCCTTGAAGCGGGCCATATCTTCGCAGCCCGTGGTGCGGCCGATCAAGATCACCGCGCCCAACTCCGTGTTCGCGCTGGGCAGCTCGCTGTCGAAGTAGGGCAGGCCCGCCGACTCCACAAGATCCCTTCAACCTGCAATAGCGTCCTATGACTCCGCATTTCCCCATCTACATGGATTACGGCGCCACCACGCCCTGCGACCCGCGAGTCGTCGATGCCATGGTGCCCTGGCTGCGTGAACACTTCGGCAATCCGGCCTCGCGCAGCCACGCCTGGGGTTGGGAAGCCGAAGAGGCCGTGGAAAGAGCCAGGGGGCAGGTGGCCGCGCTGGTGGGCGCCGACCCGCGCGAGATTGTCTGGACTTCGGGCGCGACCGAATCGATCAACCTGGCGCTGAAGGGCGCGGCCCATTTCTACGGCACGCGCGGCAAGCACCTGGTGACGGTGAAGACCGAGCACAAGGCGGTGCTCGACACCACGCGCGAACTCGAGCGCCAGGGTTTCGAGGCGAGCTACCTCGAAGTGCAGGAGAACGGCCTGCTCGACCTGAATCGCCTGGAACAGTCTTTGCGCAAGGACACCATCATCGTCTCGGTGATGCTGGTGAACAATGAAATCGGTGTCATCCAGGATATCCCCGCCATCGGCAAGATGTGCCGCGAGCGCGGCATCCTCCTGCATGTCGATGCCGCACAGGCCACCGGCAAGGTCGACATCGACTTGGCCACCTTGCCGGTGGACCTGATGAGCCTGGCCTCGCACAAGACCTATGGCCCCAAGGGCATCGGCGCGCTGTACGTGCGGCGCAAGCCGCGCGTGCGCATCGAAGCGCAGATGCACGGTGGCGGCCACGAGCGCGGTATGCGCTCGGGCACTCTGCCCACGCACCAGATCGTCGGCATGGGCGAGGCTTTCGCTATCGCCCGCGCCGAAATGGGCAGTGAGCGCGAGCGCATCCGCATGTTGCAGCAGCGCTTGATGCGTGGCCTGCAGGGCATCGAGCAGGTGTTCGTCAACGGCGACATGGAGCGCCGCGTGCCGCACAACCTGAACGTGTCGTTCAACTACGTCGAGGGCGAATCGCTGATCATGGGCGTGAAGGGCATTGCCGTGTCCTCCGGTTCGGCCTGCACTTCGGCCAGCCTGGAGCCGAGCTATGTGCTGCGCGCGCTCGGGCGCAGCGACGAGCTGGCGCACTCCA
This sequence comes from Rubrivivax sp., assembly GCA_035633375.1. Taxonomy (GTDB): domain Bacteria; phylum Pseudomonadota; class Gammaproteobacteria; order Burkholderiales; family Burkholderiaceae_C; genus Rubrivivax. The sequence continues at coordinate 811 of DASQFA010000095.1, read as the reverse complement.
GCCTGCGCATGACGATTGGCCGCTTCACCACCGAAGCCGAGATCGACTACGCGGTGCGCACGCTGCAGGAGCAGGTGGCCAAGCTGCGCGATCTGTCGCCGCTGTGGGACATGTACAAGGATGGCATCGACATCAGCACCATCCAATGGGCTGCGCATTGACAACTGACACAGGAGCAATCACATGGCATACAGCGAAAAAGTCATCGAACACTACGAAAACCCGCGCAACGTCGGTTCCTTCGACAAGGGTGACGAGAGCGTCGGCACCGGCATGGTCGGCGCGCCGGCCTGCGGTGACGTGATGAAGCTGCAGATCCGCGTCAACCCGCAAACCGGGTTGATCGAGGATGCGCGCTTCAAGACCTATGGCTGCGGTTCGGCGATCGCCTCGTCGTCGCTGATCACCGAATGGGTCAAGGGCAAGACGCTGGACCAGGCGATGGAAATCAAGAACACGCACATCGCCCAGGAACTGGCCTTGCCGCCGGTGAAGATCCACTGCTCGATCCTGGCCGAAGACGCCATCAAGGCCGCGGTGCAGGATTACAAGGCCAAGCACGGCCAGGGCCAGACCGAACAGGCGCACTGAACATGTCGGTGACCCTGACCGAAGCGGCGGCCCGCCATGTGTCGCGCTACATCAGCAAGCGCGGCAAGGGCGTGGGCGTGCGCCTGGGCGTCAAGACCACAGGCTGTTCGGGCCTGGCCTACAAGCTCGAGTACGCCGACGACGTGGCCCCGGAAGACATGATCTTCGAAGGCCACGGCGTGAAGGTCCTGATCGATCCGAAGAGTTTTCCCTATCTCGA
>DASQFA010000094.1:0-3593 GCA_035633375.1 Rubrivivax sp. | reverse complement strand
CTCGTCCTCGTCCACCCAGGGGCCATAGCGGCTGTTGGTCAAGCGCTGGTCGATGCCATCGACAGGATGGCGCTTGGTGAATTCAGTGCCGTAACCCCATTGGCCCCACACCGTCGACGGTTGCTCCTGGTCCCAGAAGTATTCGATGCGTGTCGTGCCGTCGTTGCTGAACAGGCGGTCGTGCGCAAAGCCGATGCCATCGTCGATCACGCCAGTGACCACCTCGGGCGGGATGCCGGGCCAGGGTGCGGGCGCTTGAAGCTGCGTCGCTGGCGCGGCGTGGGACGGCGCGACCGCCCGCCCCAACTCGAAACGCCGGACCATGTCGCGCAGCACGATGCCTGCATAGACTTGGCTTAGACACTTGCGGTGAACCAGCAAGGCGATGAACGGGGTGTTCATGCCGCACGGCGCGCCTGGCACGGCGTGACACGCAGGTATGCGCAGGTTGTCCGCCCAGCCCTCACGACCCGCGCCGCGCGCCTGCATTGCCAGGACCCACTGCGCAAAGCTGTACGCCGTGATTGCGCGCCGGTTCAGCTTGCCCTGCAGCTCCATCAGCACGGGCAGCCACTGTGCGTCGCCGTAGTAGGCAAAGCGGGTGGCCTGCACCCATTCGAAATAGGGGTTGAGCAGCAGCGTGGGCGGCCGCGCCCGCCCGCCTTTCGGCTGCGCCGCCTTCATGGCCACTCTGCCTTGGCTTGGTTCCACAGCGCCTGCAGCGGATTCGAAATCACCGACGTTTGCGTCGCGAGAATCTGACTGGCATAGCCGGAAAGCGCCACGTTGTTGCGGAGAGCAGTGCCGGGCTGGTACAGCTCACGCCAATTGAAGTCCAGGTCTTTCGGATAGGCGGCGCCCGCGAAGTCCCACGAGCTATAGGTCGGGCTGCCGGTAGCACGGTGCACGAAGTACTCGCCCAAAGCCAAGCCCAACACCTGGCCGGCGGCGCTGTCGACTGGAAAGTGCACACCTGCGATGGTGCGGTTGATCGCCACCCTGGCTGCTTGACGCATCAGCTGCTCGAACCAGGTGCGATGGTTGGTGGTATCGGCCTTATGCACCAGCGACCACAGCACATAGGCCACGATGAAGGCCTCGGTTGCATGGCCGCTGGGCAGGCTGCCATGGCCGGGTGTTCCGATCATAGGCTGCACCTGCGCTGACATCTCCACCGGCCGGCGGCAAGCCAATGCATGCTTGAATCGCATTTCGACATGGTTGGCCAGTCGCAATGCGGCCCACAGCACTTCGAGCGTCGCCAGGTGCCGGTCGGGCCGCAAGTTTTCGATCGAACTCCAGAAATGCAAGGGTGGCGTTAGCTGCGCCAGGATCTCACCACTGCGCTCGGCCCGCAGATCAGCCCAACTCGCGAGGATATCCAACTGCTTGTTCCAGAAGGGCTTGTTGTTGCTGGTCCCGCCAGGCCGCGACATGCGGGCGATGCGTTGTGGCGTGGCCACTGCCGTGGCCGGTGCCGGTGCCGGCAATACACTGACTTTCACGTCCATATCCCAGAGCGTGAAGCCTGGGGACTCTGCGGCAAAGTGCAGGCGAGAAAACAGATCAAAGTCGATGAGGGTCGCCCGTACCCAGGGCTCCCAGCGCGGGAGATTGACCGTCGGGTTGGTCGTTTCCTGCGGCAACTGGGGCGGATAGTTCGACGCCGTCACCCAGCTGCCGACGATCCCGTCGCGGTGCTGGATTAGCGCCTGGTTGTCGGCCCCGCCCTGGGCGCCAAAACCACCTCCGCCCGAAAATCCTCCAAAGCCGCCGAATCCCCCAAAACCTCCAAAACCCCCAAAACCACCGAAGCCGCCAAACCCCCCGAATCCACCGAAACCACCTTGCAAGCTCATGGCGTTCTCCTGTCGTCGTTGTGCATCGCCCGTGCGGGACTAGGCCGGCACGCCGGCATTGCGCAGTGCCTCGGCACAGAGCTTTCCAACCGGGTACTCGCTGCTCGGCGAGCGTTCCAGCCAGTTGCTCACCGTCAGCATCGGCTCGATCTTCATCAGTTCGCCCACCGTGGCATGCGCTTCGTCGTGGCGTCCGAGATGCCATTGCGCGATGGCCAGTGCTCGCCAGGTGGAGGCGTGCATGCGGTTCGCGCGCAAGGAGCGCCGCGCCAATTCGATGGCACGCTCGAAACGGCCGGCCGAGAGCTCGGCGGAGGCCGCCAATGAGTCGTAGAAGTAGTGGTGCAGGTCGAGCGGTGAGAGCCGAAGCGCGTGTCGCGTGGCCTTCACCGCCTGCTTGCCCTCGCCCTTGAAGGCATGCAGCATGCCGCTGAGCAACCAGGCCAGAGAATCGTTCGGATTCACCTGCAGCGCGAGTGCGTAGCGCGCCTGCCCGACATCGAGCGACTTCAGCAAGTTGGTGTGCGCGAAGCCATCGATGGCCAATGCGAGTGAGCAATGCGAGTCGTTGTCGAGCGCGCGCTTGCCGAAATCCAGCGCCAGGCGCGTATCGGCCGCCGCGTCGTCGGACCAGTTTTGCCAGACGCGCAACACATGCCACTTGGCCAGCCAGGCCAGCGGTATGGCATGACGCGGCACACGCTGCGCCACCGCCAGCAGCATGTCGCGCGCGCGATTGAAATCGCTCGGCGACAGCCGGTGCATCAGGGCAATCGCGCCGATCAGCAGCGTGCAGGTCTGCAGTGATTGCAGTGACTGCAGCGATTGGGAGCGCGTGCGCTCGAGCTCGCGCTCCATGATGGCGCTGCCGGCCTCGCCCACCAGGCGATCGATCAGCTCGCTCTTGCCTTCGACGATGCCTGCGACGCTGCCCTTGAAATCCTTCGCCCAAGCGACGCGGCCGCTTTTCGTTTCGGCCAATTCCGCGGCCAGGATCAGTGAACCCGCGGCGACACGGTAGGCGCCGCAGAGCACATAGTCCGCCTTCAGATGCGCGCTGAGCTCGCCGAGCGATGCGCCGCGGCCGCGGAACGCCGTGGTGGACAGTCGCGACACCACGTTCAGCTCGGCCGAACGCGACAGCGCCGCGATCACGTCTTCGGCCAGGATCTCGCCAAGCGGCTCGTGCCCCTGGCCGTGTTCGGCAAACGGTATGACGGCGATCGTGGGCCGCAACTCGTCCACTACGTCACCAGGCTCGATCGGCTGTCGCGTGCCGGGCGGCTCGAGGCGATAGGCGCGCACCGGCTGGTTCATCTCGTGCAGGTAGCACTCGCCGAGATCCTCGATGTCGGCATCCAGCACCGAAGTGAGCCCGTCACGCACCGTCGAGGACGCCACGATCCCGCCCGGCCCCGCGATCGCGGTAAGCCGGGTGGCGACGCTGGCGCCGCTGCCGTACAGGTCAGTCTGATCGGTCAGCGCCTCGCCCATCTGCAAACCGATGCGGGGCAGGATCGGTCTGTCCAGGCCGAGGCCGGCATTGCCGTTGCTGCAGGCCCGCTGAATGGCGAATGCCGCATGCACCGCAGATCGAGCCTCGGCAAAATCCACCAGCAGGCCGCCGTCGTGCTGCCAGACCACCCGGCCGCCGCTTGCGGGCAGCACTTGCTGCGCTACGTGGTCCTTCAGCCGACGCCACGCCGCATCGTTGGCGCCGCGCGCCGACGGCAC
>DASQFA010000093.1:0-3525 GCA_035633375.1 Rubrivivax sp. | reverse complement strand
CTGCGCTGCGGCCCAATGGCAACTCGGGGCTGCTGGTGACGTCGATCGAAGCTTTCGAGAACTATCAGCGCGGCCGTGGCAGCAACACCGCCTGGACCTGGGAGCACCAGGCCCTGACGCGGGCCCGCTTCTGTGCCGGCGCGAAAGCCATTGCGCCGCGCTTCGAGGCCACGCGCCGTGCCGTGCTCGCCGCCGCGCGCGACCCTGCGGCACTGCGCGAGGAAGTGCGCAGCATGCGCGAAAAGGTGCGCCAGGCACGGCCGGTGCCGGCCGCGCTGTTCGACGTCAAGCACAGCCCCGGCGGCATGATGGACGTGGAGTTCGCCGTGCAGTACCTGGTGCTGGCCAGGGGCGCGGCGCATCCCGGGCTGCTCGACAACGTCGGCAACATCGCGCTGCTGCAGCGCGCCGAGGACGCGGGGCTCTTGCCCACCGGCGTGGGCCATGCCGCCGCCGACGCCTACCGGGAGCTGCGCCGCGCGCAGCACATGGCGCGCCTGGACGAGCAGCCGACGCAGTTCGAGCCCCAAGCTCTGGCGCCGCAGAGTGCGGCAGTGCGGGCGCTGTGGCAGGCCGTCTTTGGCTGAGCTGCGCCGCCGGGCGGCGACCGCACCGACGCCGTACGCAGAAGGCGCTTGAACCCCTGTGGGCGCACCCGTTTTGACACCGGTGGCCACGCGCCGAGACCTCGCGCAGCCGGGCATCCTGTGGTTGTGGGTCTCGGCCCTGCTGGCGCTGGCGGCGCTTGTCGCCTGGGGTGTGGACAGCGCCCGCATCGACTGGCAACCGCTGTTGGCCTGGCCCGAGGCCTGGCGCTGGTGGAGCGCGGCCTTCGTGCACTGGTCGCTGATGCACCTTTTGGCCAACCTGCTGGCCACCGCGCTGGTGGCCGCCTATGGCTGGGCCGCGCGAGTGCCGCGCGCCGTGGCCTGGGCCTGGGTCGCGGCCTGGCCTTTCACGCATCTGGCGTTGTGGGCCAAGCCCGAGCTCAGCCACTACGGCGGCCTGTCCGGCGTGCTGCACGCCGGCGTCGCCGCGGCGACCGTCTGGCTGGTGATGCGCGGCCGGGGTGCCCCGCGCACCGTGGGCTGGCTGATGCTGATCGGGCAAAGCGTCAAGCTGCTGCTCGAAGAGCCCTGGGGCGCGGCCTTGCATGCCCCCAGCGAGCTGGACGTGGCGGTGGCGCCGCTGGCGCATGCCAGCGGCTCGATCGCCGGCGCGCTGTTCAGCGCGGCGGTGCTGTGGCTCGGGCGGCCGGCCCGCACTTGAGACCCGTACACCCTCGAACCCAAGCCGATGGGCGTGATCACACGCCGCGGCCTTTCAGCGTCGATCCAGGACAGATCGAGCCTTTCTCTGCACGCAGTCGGCCATCCCGCGGGTGGCCAGCCAGCGCAAAGGCTTGAAGCGAATGTTCGCCATGAGCGTGGCCGCCAAGGGCCGCAATGCGTCGTCAGCGGGTCATGCCTGCAGGGCCGTCGACTACAAGCAAGCGTCAACGGGTGCCCGCCGTGTCGGCGATGCGACGCGCCAGCTGCGCCACGGCTTGGCGGTGGGCGGCTGCCAGCTCGTTGGCGCCGGGGCCCGCAGCGGCGCTGGTGAAGGCCGCGTCGAACACCGTGGGCGGCAGCGCGCCCTTCGGGTCCGCCAGGCTCCAGCGCGCGCGCAGCTCGACGCCGCGCCCGTCGCTCGAGACATCCAGAGCCGTGAACTCCACGCGCAACTGCCGGGTCGGCAGCACGCCCGGCGGCAAGGGTGCCAGCCACACCGGGGTGGCGAACTCGCGCGCCAGGTCCTGGCGCAGCAGGCGCGGCACGGCATCACGCAATGGCTCGGCCCAGCGCGCGCCGCCCAGCGCCTGCAGCCCCGCCGCACCTTGCGGCACGAGCAGCGCATCGCGGTCCAGGTGCCCGGGCAGCAGTACCGGCGCCATCAACTGCCACACCCCTTGAACCTGTGGCACGGGCGCGGGTGCGGCCACGGCGGCGGGCGCTTCGGCCGGCAGGCGCACCCAGGTGACGGCGGGCAAGGGGCTGCCGGCGCACGCCGCCAGCCACACGGCGGCGCCAAGTTGCACAGCAAGCAGGCCGAGGAATCGGTGGCACATGGGCAGGGCTCTCGTCAGGGCTCGGTGTCAGGGCACCGGGGCGCGGCCGCGCAACAGCAGCTCGGGGTGGCTCTCGAGTGTCTCGCTCAGTTCGCGCAGCGAGCGCGCCGCACGCGAGACGTCCTGCATCGCCCGGTCGGCGCCCAGGCGCAGCGTCGAATCCTCGGCCGTGGCCTGGCGCAACGCGGCGGCGGCCAGCGCCAGTTCTTCGGCCGTGCGCCGCAGTTCACCGAGCAGTGGCGCGGTGGCCTCGGCCACGCTGCGGGACTGGCCCTGCACCGCCGATGCGGCACTGCCCACCTGCTCGGCGCCCTGCCCCAGCTGCAGCATGGCGCGCCGCGAGTCGGCCAGCGCCTCGCGCGTTGCGCCCGTCAGCGGCCCGAGCTCGCGCTCCAGGCGCACGACCAGTCGCTCCAGCGCCTGCGCCGCATCCGCCGTGCGTGCCAGGGCGCGCTCGGGCTGCGGGCCGGCCATCAACAGGCGTGCAGACTTTGCCAGTGTGGCCAGGTCCTGGGCGATCTGCGCCAGATCGAGCCCCTGCAACTGGGCCTGCAGCGTTTGCAGCCGCGTCGCTTCGGTCGGTATGGCCGGCAGCCCGGCGGCGCCCGCCGGCGCCGCAAGTGCTGCCGAAGCCCGGGCCGGGTCCAGGTCGAGCTCGACATAGAGTTGGCCAGTGAGCAGGCTTTGAGTCGCCAGCCGTGCCACCAGCCCGCGCGCCACCAGCGCGGCGACCATCGATTCACCCGCCACCGCGGCGGGGCCGAGCAGCTCGCGCAGCAGCGCCCGGTCGAAGTCGGCCGTCACCGGCACGGCTGCGCCGCCGGGGCCCAGCGGGGCCAGGCCGAAGGCCGTGACCTGGCCGACGCGCACGCCGCGAAACACCACCGGCGCGCCCACCTGCAGGCCGAACACCGAGGTGTCGAAGCGCATGCCTGCCGACTCGGGGGCCGCAAACCAGCGCGTGCTGCCGACGATCGCGGCCAGCAGCAGCGCCAACCCGAGCAGGGCAAACACGCCCACGCGCCAGGCCATCGGCCTCATGCACAAACCTTCGTGAGGCGCACTGCGGAATTTTCCCTTGGGCGGCCCGGCGGGCTCATGCTGTGGCAACCCGGCCGAGGAAGGAGCGCACCGCCGCCGGCCCGTGGGCAAGCAGGTCCTGCGGGGCGCCGATGGCCGTCATGGTACGTTCCTGGGGGTCGAGGAAAAGGGCCCGGTCGGCGACGGCAAAGACACTTGCGATCTCGTGCGTGACCATCACCACCGTGGTGCCCAGATCTTGCCTCAAGTGCAGCACCAGCTCGTCCAGCCGGGCAGCGTTCAGCGGATCCAGGCCCGAGCCGGGCTCGTCGAGGAACAGCAGCTCGGGGTCGAGCGCCAGTGCACGGGCCAGCGCGGCGCGCTTGCGCATGCCCCCC
>DASQFA010000092.1:0-2544 GCA_035633375.1 Rubrivivax sp. | reverse complement strand
CAGGTGCGGGTCGATCAGGGGGTTGTGTCGGGTGGAGGTGACTTCGAGCATGCTGGCTGCTCCTCAGCTCAGATAGAAGATGCGCGGGCGGGTGCCGGCCTCGGGCAGCAGCGAGTGGCTCGCTCGCGTGCGCAGCAGTTGATTGACCGCGCTCTTCGGATCGTCCATGTCGCCGAAATGCATGCAGTGCGTCGGGCACACCGAGACGCAGGCCGGGTCCAGCCCGTCCTTCACGCGGTGGATGCAGAAGCTGCACTTGTCGACATAACCGTCGGGGTGCACGAAGCGCGCGTCGTAGGGGCAGGCGGCGATGCAGGCCTTGCAGCCGATGCACTTGTTGGCAGTGACCTGCACCGTCTTGCCGAAGCCCTCCACGTGGCTGGCGCCTGTGGGGCAGCAACTCACGCAAGGCGGGTTGTCGCAGTGGTTGCAGCGCTCCGAGCGGATCTCCATGCGCAAATCGGGGAAGGTGCCGCGCACCTCGGTCGTGATCCAGTCGCGGCAGTGGCCCTGCGGCACGTTGTTCTCGGTCTGGCACGCGACCACGCAGTCCATGCAGCCCACGCACTTGCGCGTGTCGATGACCATTCCAAAGCGCGGCATGTCAGGTCTCCTGCCGGGCCGCCCCAAAGGGGACTTGCGCCCCAAGGGTCACGATGAGGCCCCTGAAGGGTCCAGGGCGCAGCGAACGAAGTGAGCGTGGGGGCAGTCGCATGTCATGCCTCCTTCACGAAGGTGACGAAGTTGCTGTGGATGCTGGTGCTGCCCATCAGCGGATCGGTGTCGTAGCGCGTGTTCAACCCGGCCGCGCTGGCGCCGCGCAGGTAGGCGGTCTTCAGCATGCGGTTGGTGTGGCCGAAGCCGTAAACCATGTAGACACAGTCATCGCGGATGCGTTGCGTGGCCTTGACACGGATGCGGTTGCTGAGCACGCCGTCCTGGTTCTTCAGCCTGACGTACTCGCGCGGCTTCAGACCCAGCCGTGCGGCAGTGGCGGTGTTCACCCAGACCTCGTTTTCGGCCATCAAGTCATGCAGCAGCGGGTTGCTCTGCGTGCGGCTGAAGGTGTGCATTGGCGCGCGCCCGGTGATGAGGCGCAAGTGCCCTTCCGGCGCCTGCGGATGCCGGGTGTACTTCGGTACCGCGTCGAAACCCGCCTTGGCCAGCTGGTCGGACCAGAACTCCACCTTGCCGGAGGGCGTGTCGAAGCTCAGCGAGAGGCCCGTTTCCAGGGTGATCGGCTGCGGCGGGCCCATGATCACGCCGTCCTTCTTCAGCGCCTGCCAGCTATGGCCGGACTTCTCGACGCGGTACGACAGGTACTCGTCCATGTCCTTGAAGGGCATGCTCGCGCCGATGCCGAGCTTGTCGGCCAGTTGCTTGGCGATCCACCACGCCGGCTTCTGCTCGTGCGGCGCAGCGACCACCGGTTGCCGCAACGACGTCCAGCCGGTGCGGCCGTAGCCGACCAGCAACTCGTCGTGACGTTCCAGGAAGGTGGTGTCGGGCAGGATCACGTCGGCATAGCCCGCAATCTCGCTCGGGATCGTGTCGCACACGACCAGCAGGTCCAATTGGTCGATGGCATCGAGCGTCTCCTGCGGGTTCGGCAGCGCCTGCATCAGGTTGGTCGAATAGACGAACCAGCTCTTGATCGGGTAGGGCTTGGCGGACAGCGTGGCGGCGCGGATGCTGGTGGTGATGCCTTCGTCGGCAAACGGGTACTGCACCGCATCGGCGCCATCGGCTCGCGCCCGGTCCGACTTCGGGTACGCTGGCAACGGGTAGGGCGCGATCTTCATGCCGGCGGCGACGAACAGGCCGCCGTTGCGGCCCCAGCTGCCGAGCAACCCGGTCAGCAGCGCGATCGCACGGCTGCGCTGGGTATCGTCGCCATACCAGTTGACGCGCCGGCCCGGGTGGATGATGGTGGCCGGCCGGTGGCTGGCGAACTCGCGCGCTGCGGCGCGGATCAGCTCGGCCGACACGCCCGTCTCCTCGGCCGCCCACTCCACGGTGTAGCCCTTGATCTCGGCCGCAAACTGCTCGAAGCCGTGGCCGTGCGTCTCGACGAAGGCCTGGTCGTAGCGGCCTTCGCTGACGAGCAGGTTCATCCACGCCAGCAGCAGCGCCAGGTCGGTGCCGGGCTTGACCGGCAGCCAGAACTTGGCCTTGCTGGCGGCGACCGAGAAGCGCGGGTCGACCACGATCACCGGCACGCGCCGCTCGATCGCCTGGGCGAACTCCTGCACCTGCGAGTTGTGCATGTTCTCGCCCAGGTGCGAGCCGATCAGCACCAGGCAGCCGGTGCCTTGGATGTCGGTCGGCTCGGGCGAGCCGATGCCGCTGCCGAAGGTCAGCTGGAAGCCGACATCGCGCGCGCCACGGCACTGCGCATACGACGGCCCGGCGTAGTTGATGACGCCGTAGCTGCGCAGCACATGCTGGATGAAGCGCTGCCCGAAGCCGTGGTTGAACAGCGCGATCGACTCGGCGCCGTGCTCGGCCTTGATCTTGGCCATGCGCTCGGCAATGTGGCCCAGG
>DASQFA010000091.1:0-3910 GCA_035633375.1 Rubrivivax sp. | reverse complement strand
ATCCGGCCAGGGAGTTTGCACCGGACCTGTCACCCAAGTCCGAGTTCAAGCTGCCCGTGGGCACTCAGCCGCTGCCGGCGCTGACCGTGTGGAGCCCAGGCGCCATTCAGCGCTGAACTGTCGTGGCTCCATTGCGCGCATCGAGTTGCCGTGCGCGCAGACCAGGTGAAGCGCTTCCCCAGGTTCCGGGTGGCAACTCACCGTGGCGTATCGGCACGAGCCTGCAAATGCGCACTCGATGGGCACTCGATGGGCACTCGATGTCTCGGTGGCAACCGATGCGGGCCGGATTCTATAATCCGTCGCCCTCCACGGACCCCTGCCTGCCAAGTGAAATTCGTTATCGACAACTGGATCCTGATCCTGGCTGCATTCACCTCCGGCGCCTTGCTGGTCTGGCCCATGGTCGCCAAGGGCGGAATCGGCGGCGCGGTGTCCACGGCTGACGCGGTGCGGCTCATCAATCACGAGAAGGCGGTGCTGATCGATGTGTGCGAACCCGCCGAGTTTGCCGCTGGCCATGCTGCGGGTGCGCGCAACGTGCCCTTGAGTGCCCTGGACGGCGGCAAGGGTCTGCCGACGAACAAGACCTTGCCGTTGGTGGTGATGTGCGCCACCGGTGCACGTTCTTCGCGCGCCGCGGCGCAGCTGCGCAAGGCCGGCTTCAACAACGTGCATGCCTTGGCCGGCGGTAACGCAGCCTGGCGCGAGGCCAGCCTGCCAATCGAGAAGTCGGCCTGATTCGTGCTGCACCGTGCACTCCCAAGTGCCGTCGCGCCTGAGGCTGTGGCCGGGCGCGAAGTTGCGCGCGCAGCGTGGCTGGCTGCTGCCATGACCGTCTGTCGAAGGCCTTCGACCTCAGGCTGATGGCGGCCCGGCGGGTTGATGGGCCGGGCGCTGCAGGGTCTTGATCGATGACGGAAAATTTGTTTTCCTTTGTGTTCACATCGCAGTCGCATGAACCTCGTTCGCATGTACACCACGCAGACCTGCCCTTTCTGCCACCGAGCCAAGGCCTTGCTGCAGCAGCGCGGCGTGAGCCACATCGACGAGGTGCGCATTGATCTTGAGCCGGCGCAGCGGGCCCACATGATGCAGCTGACGGGGCGACGCACCGTGCCACAGATCTTCATCGGCGAGACCCACGTGGGTGGCTGCGACGATCTGATCGATCTAGACCGGCGCGGCGCACTGCTGCCCTTGCTGGGCGGCCCGGCTTCTGAATCCACCGCGTTTCGCTGACGCCGGGGCACCCCGGTCCTGGCGCTTCGCCTCGATCCCCATGGAGGGCTCGAGTGGACGTGGCACAGCGCCTTCACGGTCCGGTTCGCTCGTCCGACACTCAGCCGTTCGGGCAAGCAGTTCTGCCGACCCGGGCAACTGCACAGCGCTGCCGGGCCATGCGGCTGGGAGATAATCGCCATCCTTTGGTCCGTGGCGCTGAGCTGCCGAGCGACCTTGCCTTCCACTTCCGGAAACCCCATCATGGCCGACCCAGACCAGACCCCCGTGTTCCAGATCCAGCGCATGTATCTGAAGGATCTTTCGCTCGAGCAACCCAACTCGCCGCAGATCCTGCTCGAGCAGCAACAGCCGCAAGTGGAGATCAACCTGGCGATGGGCGCCGCGCCGGTGGCCGATGGCATCTTCGAGATCACGGTCACGGCCACGGTGACCACCAAGGTCCAGGACAAGACGCTGTTCCTGGTCGAGGCCAAGCAAGCAGGCATCTTCGAGATCCGGCATGTGCCCGACGAGCAGATGCAGGGCATCATCAGCATCGTCTGCCCGCAGATGATCTACCCCTACCTGCGTGCCATCGTCTCGGATGTGTGCACGCGGGCCGGTTTCCCGCCGATCATCCTTACCGAAGTCAACTTCCAGGCCATGTTCGAAGCGCAGCAGGCACAAGCCGCCGCACAGAACGGAAACGGGGCCTCGCGCATCATCACCAGCGCCAACTGAGGCCGCGCCTGCGGGCTTGCCGGTCAGCCGCGGCGTGAACATCAGCTTGCTCGGCGCCGGCGCCTGGGGCAGCGCCTTGGCGGTGGCGACGGCGCCGCGACACGACACGCTGTTGTGGACGCGCGATGCGCGGCAGGCGCAACAGATGATCGAGCAGCGGCGCAACCATCGCTACCTTCCCGAGGTGGCGCTGCCCGGGTCGCTGCACATCACTGCCGACCACGGCGCAGCGCTGCGGCATGCATGTGAGGGCCTGCTGGTCATCGCGACACCGATGTCGGCGCTGCGCGAGCGCCTTTCGGCATTGCCACCGCATATGCCTGCGCTGTGGCTGTGCAAGGGCTTCGAATCCGGCAGCGGTGCGTTGGGCCACGAAATCGCGCGCGAGCTGCGTCCGCACGCGGCGGCGGGCGTGCTGTCGGGCCCGAGTTTCGCGCTCGAGGTGGCGCGTGAGCAGCCGACGGCGCTGGTCGCGGCCAGCACCGATGCCGGGCTGTGCGACGCCGCAGTGCAAGCCTTCCACAGCGACACGCTGCGCGTCTACCGCTCGGCCGACCCGATCGGCGTCGAAGTCGGTGGCGCGGTGAAGAACGTGCTGGCCATCGCCACCGGTCTCGTGGACGGCCTGGCCGCACACGCTGACGTCGCGCGCAGGCCCGGCTTGAACGCGCGTGCCGCTCTGGTCACGCGCGGCCTGGCCGAGATGACACGCCTGGGGGTGGCGCTGGGGGCGCGCGCCGAAACCTTCATGGGGCTGTCCGGCCTGGGCGACCTGGTGTTGACGGCCACGGGCGATCTGTCGCGCAACCGCCGCGTCGGCCTGCTGCTGGCACAGGGCCTGGCGCTGCGCGACATCCTGGCGCAGCTCGGCCATGTGGCCGAAGGTGTGTACAGCGCGCCCATGGTGCTGGCGCGTGCATTTGAGCTGGGTGTGCAGATGCCCATCACGCAGGCCGTGGTGGAGGTGCTGGACGGCCGCGTCGAGCCGGTGCACGCGATGTGGCAACTGATGTCGCGTGAGGCCACCAGCGAACACTGAGCCTGTCGGCGCTTGGCCTGGCGCAGCCCAAGCACCCTGCGCAGGGCTTCGTTCGCGCGGTGTCTCATGCGCGTTTGCGTTCTTTGGCATAGGCTTCACGGGCTGCTTGCGGCGCAAAGCCGCCGAATACAAGCAGCCTTCACCGCAGAGGAACGAAGGACGCAGAGGTCCGCAGAGAAATACTGGAAACGATTTGAAGCCATTGCATTTGCTCTGCGCCAACTCTGCTTCCTCCGCTGCTCTGCGGTGAATGAATTCGGGGTTTCGCCAGCGGCGGCTTTGCGCCGTAACCGGCTCATTTACCGAAGGCGCATCCTGCTGGACGCGAATCCGCATCAGCCGCTGCCGCGGTAGCCGCTTTGCCGCCAGGCCTCGAACACCACCACCGCCACCGCGTTGCTCAGATTCAGGCTGCGCTGGCCGGGCCGCATCGGCAAGCGCAGGCACTGCGCGGGCGCGAAGTGGGCGAGAACCTGCGCCGGCAGACCGGCGCTTTCGCTGCCGAATACCAGCCAATCGCCGGCGCGCCATAGCGTCGAGCCGAAATTGCCACTGCCGCGCGTGCTGAAGGCAAAACAGCGTGCCGGGTCGGGCCGGGCGCTGCCCAGCCATGCCTCCCACGACGCGTGCCGCTGGACCGTGGCGTACTCGTGATAGTCCAGGCCGGCGCGGCGCAGCAGACGGTCCTCCATCGCGAACCCGAGTGGTTCGATCAGATGCAGCGTACAGCCGGTGTTGGCCGCAAGCCGGATCACGTTGCCGGTATTCGGCGGGATTTGCGGATGCACCAGCAGGATGTTGAACATGGGCGGGCGCAGGTCACTTCGAAGGCGCCGGCGTGCGGGCCAGCACCCAGGTATCGACCCGCGACGCGCCTGCACGACGCAGCACCGCTGCGGCTTCCCT
>DASQFA010000090.1:0-2367 GCA_035633375.1 Rubrivivax sp. | reverse complement strand
GTACACCGACACCGTCTTCGGCGACAGCACCAGGTTCGTCGCGATGTCCGACAGCCGCTTGCCCGAGGCGATCATCACCAGGGTCTGCATCTCCCGGTCGGAGAGCCTTTCGTGCGGATGTTCGCTGGCCGGCGCGCTCAGGCTTTCGACCAGCATCTGCGCAATCTCGGGTGTGACGTACTTGCGCCCCTGCGCCACCGTGCGCACCGCCTGCACCAGCAATTGCGGATCGCCGGCCTTGTTGACGTAGCCCTGTGCGCCGGCGCGCAACGCGCGGATCGCGTACTGGTCTTCCGGATACATGCTGACGATGAGCACCTTGAGCGTGGTGCCTTCGTCCTTCAGCACATGCAGCACATCCAGGCCGCTGCGTCCGGGCAGGTTGATGTCGAGCACGAGCACGTCGCAGGGCACCGACTTTGCAGCATCGGCGCTGCCCAGCGTGCGCAGCAGCGTGCGCAACTCGCCGTAGTCGCCGGCTTCGCCGACGACCTGGATGTCGGCCGCGTCGGACAGGGTGTCGCGGATGCCGCGCCGGATCAGCGCATGGTCATCGCAAAGAATCACGCGGATCATAGGTCTCCCCAACCCGACGGGTCGTGCAATAGCTGCGCTTCGCGCGTGGCGGGCGGCGGCGCTTCGTCTTGCGTGGCAGCCTGCAGCACCGGAATCGACAGGATCAAGGTGGTGCCCTGCGCCGAGCTGGACAGGTCGATCCAGCCCCCGACGGTGACGGCGCGCTCGTGCAGGCCGCGGATGCCGAAGCTTTGCGCCTTGGCCAGGTCGCGGCTCGACAGGCCGTGCCCGTTGTCGCTGATCTCCAGCGACAGCATGTCCGGCGCAAGCAGAAGATCCACGCGCACGCGCGTGGCCCGGGCATGCTTGGACACGTTCGTCAGCGCTTCCTGTGCGGTGCGGTAGGCCACCAGGGGCACACCGGCGTGAAGCTGCAGGCCGTCGTGGCTGGTATGGAACACACACTCGATGCCGGTGCGCTTTTCATAGCGGCTGGCCATCCACTGCAGCGCCGCCACCAGGCCTTGCTCCAGGATCGCCGGACGCAGGTTGTGCATGATGCGCTGGCTGGATTCGATGGCATGCGTGACGGTTTCCAGCGCGGCCTGGGCGCGCATGCGCAGCGCCTCGTTGCCGGCGTGGCGGGCGATCCAGGCCAGGTCGAAGTTCAGCGCCGTGAGCGAGCCACCGACGTCGTCATGGATCTCTCTGGCGATGGCACTGCGCTCGAGCTCGACGCTGGTCTGCAGGTGTTGCGCCAGTTCGGCCAGACGCTGGCGCGAGTCCTGCAGTTCTTCGTCGGCGGCGGCACGCGCGCGCCGCGCCTCGGCTGCCTCGATCGCGTGTTCCATCGCCGGCGCCAGCCGCGCCAGGTTGTTCTTCAGCAGGTAGTCGCTGGCGCCGTTGCGCATGGCCTCGACCGCGGTGTCCTCGCCGATCTCGCCCGACACCAGGATGAAGGGCCACAAGCGGCCGCTTGCGCGCAGCATGTCCAGCGCCTGCAGCCCGGAAAAGCCCGGCAGGTTGTAGTCGGACAGGATCAGGTCCCAGTCGCCGTGCAACTCGGCCGCGAGCTCGGCGCGCGACTCGATGCGCCGGGCACGCACATGCATGCCGGCGCGTTGCAGGTGCGCCATGGCCAACTCATGGTCGAGATCGGAATCTTCGATATGCAGCACGCGCAGCGCGCGTGGACGGGCCGGATCGCTCATGCGACGAGTATCGCCGAGCCCCTGCCGCGGTCAGTCTTGACGGGTGCCAAAGAGTGCGATCTTTCACCGGCAGATCGCTCCGGCTTCGACCCATTGCCCTGCCACGCGAGCCTGCCGCCCGCAGCCGGGCCGGGATCGAGTGACGCGTGCCGGACCTGGTCACGAGCAGCCAGCCGGGCCGACTCACTCGGCGGCGCTGCGCAGCGTGTCCATCACCGGGCGGCGCAGCACTTCGCGCAGGCCCCACCAACCGGCGGCCAGCGCCAGCGCGGCACCGGCCAGCGTGCCCAGCAGCGGCACCCAGGGCGAGGCGTTCCAGCTGAACTCGAAGGCATAACGCGCCATGGCCCAGCCAACCACCATGGCCGCCAGCGAAGCCAGCAGCCCGGCCAGCGCGCCCACGCCGAGCAGCTCGGTACGCTGCACGCGCGCCAGCAGCTTGCCGCTGGCGCCCATGGCACGCATCAGGCCGAACTCGCGCGCACGCGCCTCGCGCGTCGCGCTGACGGCGGCAAACAGCACCACCAGCCCGGCCGCGAGCGTGAAGGCGAAGAGGAACTCCACCGCGCGCACCACCTGGTCAAGCACACGCTGCACCTGGCCGATCGAGGCCGAGATGTCGACGTTGGTGATGTTCGGG
>DASQFA010000089.1:0-2123 GCA_035633375.1 Rubrivivax sp. | reverse complement strand
CCAGCCCGTATTCGCGGTGATCGCGCAGACGCGCGACGCCGCGCGGCGCGCTGCGGCACGGGCCAAGGACGTGCTGACGATCGAAGCGCTGCCGCCCGTCATCACCCCGCAGGACGCTCACGCAAAGGCCCAATACGTGCTGCCACCAATGCACCTGGCGCGCAGCACGACGCCAGGCGGCGCACGAGCAACCATCGACGCCGCGCCGCACCGGCTCAAGGACACGCTCGACGTCGGAGGGCAGGAGCAGTTCTACCTCGAAGGCCAGATCAGCTACGCGCTGCCTGGCGAAGACGGCAGCCTGCGCATCCACTGCTCGACGCAGCACCCGAGCGAGATGCAGCAGGTGGTGGCGCACGCGCTCGGCCTGCCGGCGCACAAGGTGCTGGTCGAGTGCCGGCGCATGGGCGGCGGCTTCGGCGGCAAGGAGTCGCAGTCGGGGCTGCCCGCGGCCGTCGCGGCGCTGGCGGCGCACCGGCTGCAGCGCCCGGTCAAGCTGCGGCTGGACCGCGACGACGACTTCATGATCACCGGCCGCCGCCACGCCTTCGAGTTCGACTACGAGGCCGGCTTCGACGAGGCCGGCCGGCTGCTCGGCGTCGAGGTGACGATGATCACCAACGCCGGCTTCAGCACCGACCTGACGCCGCCGGTGATGACACGCGCCATCTGCCACTTCGACAACGCCTACTGGCTGCCCGAGGTCGCCATCCACGGCTACTGCGCGAAGACGAACACGCAGAGCAACACCGCCTTTCGCGGCTTCGGCGGGCCGCAGGGCGCGCTGATCATCGAGCTGATCCTCGAGCGCATCGCGCGCAAGCTCAAGCTCGACCCGCTGGCAGTGCGCCGCGCCAACTTCTACGGCCAGACCACGAACAACGTCACGCCCTACCGGCAGACTGTCACCGACAACGTCATCCACGCGCTGACCGACGAACTGGTGCGCAGCTCGGGCTACAGCGCGCGGCGTACGGCCGTCGCAGCCTTCAACGCCGGCAGCCCGGTGCTGAAGAAGGGCCTGGCGCTGACCCCCGTGAAGTTCGGTATCTCCTTCAACGTCAACCACTACAACCAGGCCGGCGCGCTGGTGCATGTGTACACGGACGGCTCGGTGCTGGTCAACCACGGCGGCACCGAAATGGGCCAGGGCCTGAACACCAAGGTGGCGCAGGTCGTCGCGCACGAACTGGGCCTGGAGCTGAAGCGCGTGCGCTGCAGCGCCACCGACACCAGCAAGATCGCCAACACCTCGGCCACTGCCGCCTCCACCGGCAGCGACCTCAACGGCAAGGCCGCGCAGGATGCCGCGCGGCAGATCCGCGAGCGCCTGGCGGCATGGGTGGCGCAAAAGCACGGCGTCGCCGCGGCAAACGTGCGCTTCGAGGCCGGGCGCGTGCGCGCCCCCGGCGTGGACATGGGCTTCGACGAACTGGTGGCCCAGGCCTACATGGCGCGCGTGCAGCTGTGGAGCGACGGCTTCTATGCCACGCCCGGCCTGCACTGGGACCGCGCCACCTTCACCGGCCGGCCGTTCTACTACTTCGCCTACGGCGCCGCGGTCAGCGAGGTCATCATCGACACGCTCACCGGCGAATGGAAGCTGCTGCGCGCCGACCTGCTGCACGATGCCGGCAGGTCGCTGAACCCAGCCATCGACATCGGCCAGATCGAAGGCGCGTTCATCCAGGGCATGGGTTGGCTGAGCTGCGAAGAGCTGGTCTGGCACGCGACGACCGGCGCACTGCTGACGCATGCACCCAGCACCTACAAGATCCCCACCGCCAACGACGCGCCGGCCATCTTCAACACCAAGCTCTTCGACAACCCGAACGTCGAGGACAGCATCCACCGCAGCAAGGCGGTGGGCGAGCCGCCGCTGCTGCTGCCCTTCAGCGTGTTCTTCGCCATCCGCGATGCGGTGGCCGCGGCCGGCGGCAAGAACGACGACCCGGCGCTTTCGGCACCGGCCACGCCCGAGGCCATATTGCGCGCGTTGCACTCTGTGGCCTGAGAGCATCCCATGGCCCTGGCGGTCCCCGGCGTTCGCGGAGAAACGGTCTTGCGTTACAAGGTGAACGGCAGCGCCGAGATGGCCGAAAAAGCATTGGTGCGAGCATCGC
>DASQFA010000088.1:0-1709 GCA_035633375.1 Rubrivivax sp. | reverse complement strand
CAGCAGGCCCAGCAGCCACAACCCGATAATCGCGGCTTTGGCTGTGGAACCTCGCATGGCAATGAACATCGTGATCCTGGCTGCGGGCAAGGGCACCCGCATGAAATCGGCGCGGCCGAAGGTGCTGCACCGCCTGGGCGGCAGCAACTTATTGCAGCATGTTCTGGATACCTGCGTGCCGCTGCAGGCCAAGCGCACCGTGCTCGTCACCGGACACGGTGCAGACGAGGTGGAGGCTTCGGCGCGTGGTGACGGCCTGGTGTTCGTGCGTCAGGTCCCCCAATTGGGCACCGGCCATGCCATCCAGCAGGCACTGCCTGCGCTGGACGATACAGCGTCGATCACCCTGGTCCTGAACGGAGACGTGCCGCTGATCCGCGCCGACACCGCGCGCGCGCTCACAGCGGCCTGCGACGGCAGCAGGCTGGCGCTGCTGACCATCGAAATGGCCGACGCCAGCGGCTACGGCCGTATCCGGCGCGACGCAGCCGGGGGTGTGCTGGGCATCGTCGAACACAAGGACGCCAGCGCCTCGCAACGCGCCATCCGCGAGGTCTACACCGGCATGATGGCCGCGCCCACCGCGGCGCTGAAGCGCTGGGTCATGGCACTTCGCGCAGACAACGCGCAGGGCGAGTACTACCTGACCGACATCGTCGCCATGGCCGTGGCCGATGGCGTGCCGGTGGTGGCCACGCATGCGGCCAGCGACACCGAGGTGCTGGGCGTGAACAGCCCCGCGCAGCTGGCCGACCTGGAACGCCGCCTGCAGCGTGCCGGCGCCGAGGCCTTGATGGAAGCCGGCGTGCGTCTGGCCGACCCGGCGCGCCTGGACGTGCGCGGATCGCTGGTGTGTGGAAGCGAGGTCGAGATCGACGTGAACTGCATCTTCGAAGGCCAGGTCACCTTGAGCGACCGTGTGCACATCGGCGCGAACTGCGTGATCCGCGATACGCACATCGCAGCCGGTGCGGTGATCCGACCCTTCAGCCATATCGAGGGCGCGAAGATCGGCGTGAATGCCGAGGTCGGGCCCTTCGCGCGGCTGCGCCCCGGCGCCGATCTGGGCGAAGCGGTGCACATCGGCAACTTCGTCGAGGTGAAGAACTCGACCCTGGCCGCCGGTGCCAAGGCCAACCATCTGGCCTACCTGGGCGACGCCACGGTCGGGCCACGCGTGAACTACGGCGCCGGCAGCATCACCGCCAACTACGACGGTGCCTACAAGCACCGCACAGTCATCGGCGCGGACGCGCACATCGGTTCGAACTGCGTGCTCGTGGCACCGGTCGTGATTGGCGAGGGCGCCACCATCGGCGGCGGTTCGACGGTGTCGCAGGATGCGCCGGCGGGGCAGTTGACGCTGGCGCGCGCGCGCCAGGTCTTGATTGCGGGCTGGACGAGGCCGCAGAAGAAGAAAGGCTGAGCACGCCTGACGACGCGTGGGACCGGCATCGGGGCCGGCACCGGCACTGGCACCGGCGGTGACGCTCGCAGCGGAACCCGCACCGGCCACACCCGGGCTAGGGCTGGGCCGATGCCGAGAGCGGGGTATCGCCCGCCGCCTCGACCGTCTGCGCTGCCAGGCACAGGTCCTCCCAAGCACGTGCCTTGTCGGCCAGGTTGCGCAGCAGGTAGGCCGGGTGGTAGGTCACCACCAGCGGCACGCCCTGATACTGGTGCACGCGCCCGCGCAGCTTGCCCACGGG
>DASQFA010000087.1:0-2430 GCA_035633375.1 Rubrivivax sp. | reverse complement strand
GCTGTACAAGACCTTCCCGATCCAGATCGGCATCATCCGCGCCACCACCGCCGACGCCGACGGCAACCTGACCATGGAGCGCGAGGCGCTGACGCTGGAAAGCCTGTCCATCGCCACGGCGGTGCACAACAGCGGCGGCATTGTCATCGCGCAGGTCGAGCGCATCGCGCAGCGCGGCTCGCTGCAGCCGCGCCAGGTGAAGGTGCCGGGCGTGCTGGTGGACTGTGTGGTCGTGGCCGACCCCGATCACCACTGGCAGACCTTCCACACGCGCTACAACCCGGGTTACTCGGGCGAGATGCGTGTGCCCGTGAACTCGCTGGTGCCGATGGCACTGAGCGCGCGCAAGGTCATCGCACGCCGCGCGGCAATGGAGCTGCATGCCAACAGCGTGGTCAATCTCGGCATCGGCATGCCCGAGGGTATCGCCAGCGTGGCCAGCGAGGAGCGAATCGTCGATCTGATGACGCTGACCGCCGAGCCCGGCGTCATCGGTGGCGTGCCTGCCGGCGGGCTGGATTTCGGCGCGGCAATCAACACGCAAGCGGTGATCGACCAGCCCTACCAGTTCGACTTCTACGACGGCGGCGGGCTCGACCTGGCCTTCCTGGGCCTGGCGCAGGCCGATGCGCAAGGCAACCTCAACGTCAGCAAGTTCGGCCCGCGGCTGGCCGGGGCGGGCGGCTTCATCAACATCAGCCAGAACGCCAAGCGCGTGGTCTTCGTCGGCACCTTCAATGCCGGCGGCGTGAAGATGGCGGTCGAACACGGCCGCATGAAGATCGAGCAGGAGGGCCACACGCGCAAGTTCGTGGCCGAGGTCGAGCACCGCACCTACAGCGGCCGCCATGCGCTCGAGCGTGGCCAGCCGGCGCTGTACATCACCGAGCGCTGCGTGCTGCGCCTGGGCCACGGCGGGCTGGAACTGATCGAGATCGCGCCGGGCATCGACCTGGAGCGAGACGTGCTGGCGCAGATGGATTTCGTGCCGGTGATGCATGTCGCGCCGAAGCTGATGGATGCGCGCATCTTCGCGCCCGACCCGATGGGCCTGCGCGAGGAGATGCTGCACCTGCCGCTGTCGCGGCGTTTCAGCTACGACGCGCTGCAGGGCATCTTCTTCGCCAATTTCGAGGGCCATACCGTGCGCGACAGCGCCGACGTGGCGGCGATCCGCGAGGCCGTGCGGGGATGCCTGGCGCCGCTGGCGCACAGGGTGCCGGCGATCATCGACTACGACAACTTCCACGTGGCACCGGAAGTGATCGACGAATACTCCGACATGGTGCGCGAGCTGGCGCAGACGCACTACGCGCGCGTGACGCGCTACACCACCAGCGCCTTCCTGCGCGTCAAGCTGGGCGAGGCCTTGCGCCAGCGCGGCGTGGCGCCGCACATCTTCGAAAGCGCCGAACAGGCGCGCGCGCATCTGCTCGATCCCGAGTGAGTTTTGACTGCTGCCGGCGCAAAGCAGCCCGAAGCAAACAGCCGAATTCATTCACCGCGGAGGAACGGAGGACGCAGAGTTGGCGCAGAGGAAATGCAATGGATTCAGATCGTTTCCTGTATTTCTCTGCGGACCTCTGCGCCCTCCGTTCCACTGCGGTGAAGGCAATTGGTGTTCGGCTGCTATGCGCCGACAGCAGTCGGTGAAGCCTGTTCCTTGTGCGCCAACGCGCGCCGATGGCCCGCTGTTCGCAACCTCGGTGAGTCGCGCGGCCTCAGCGTTGCCGCTTCACCGCCTCGCCCAGCGTGATCACCGCCATGGCGTAGTAGCTCGACCAGTTGTAGCGCGTCACTGCATAGAAGTTCTGCGTGCCGGCGACGTAGCTTGGCGCCGCCGCACCGTTCTGCAGTTCCACCAGCGCCATCGGGCCGATGTGCGCGCGGCCGTCGCTGTCGAGTTCGGCACCCAGCGCCGCCATCTGCTCGGCGCTGAAGCTGGGCAGGATGTCGGGCTGCAGCAGCGTCGCGCGCGCGCTGCTGTCCACTGGCACCGCTACTGCATAGGTGGTGGCCATGCCGCGCTGCCAACCGTGCCGTGCCATGTAGTTGGCGACGCTGCCGATGACGTCGGCAGCGCTGCGGTTCAGGTCGATGCGCCCGTCGTCGTCGAAGTCCACCGCCCAGCGGTTGATGCTGCCGGGCATGAATTGCGGCAGGCCCATCGCGCCGGCAAAGGAGCCCCTGGGCGCGGCCGGGTCGAGGCCCTCGCGCTGGCACATCACCAGAAACTCTTCGAGCTCGCCGCGGAAGAAAGGGCTGCGGTCGCTGCGCCCGGTGGGGAAGTCGAAGGCCAGCGTGGCCAGCACGTCGAGCACGCGGAAGTTGCCGGTGATGCGGCCATAGAAGGTTTCCACGCCGACGATGCCGACGATCAGTTCGGCGGGCACGCCGTAGCGCTCTTCGGCCTGGTGCAGCAGGCTGGCG
>DASQFA010000086.1:0-1932 GCA_035633375.1 Rubrivivax sp. | reverse complement strand
TGGCGCGACACAGCTCCAGCATGTCCGCGCTGTCGGCCCGCACCGGCATGGGGGCCGACAGGAAGTGCGCGGTCCAGGCGTCCAGATCCTTCAGGGCGTGGGTGATCGGGGGTGGCGCGGGGCGGCACATCGGCAATCCTGAGGACAGGGTTCGTCCGGCTTTATCGGCCGCGTCGGCGCCGGCTTGAGCCGACTCGATCCGACTTGAGCCGGCGCCGGCCGACTACATCGACAGCAACAGGCCGTCGCGGGCATTGACCTTGCCGTCGAGCAGCGCCAGGCAGGCCTCGCGCACGGCCTGCGGTCCGCGCGCGCTGCGCACGCGCAGCCAGGGCGCGGCCGGGTCGATGACGGGCCGCATGAAGGCGCGCCAGGCGGTGGCGATGCGCGACTGCAGTTCTGCCCCGCCCCAGCCCGCCGGCGGCGCCGCGCTGCGCCTGGCGATCTGCGTTGGCGCGAAGAACAGCGTCGGCGGCGGCCCGGGCAGGCCGCGGCCCGCACCGAGCTCGTCCCAGTGCGTGCCGCCGACCGAACAGCTGTAGCGCAACGCATTGCCGAAGTGTTCGTGGACGCCGCGCCGCAGCGCGGCGTTGCCGGCAAAGTCGACGTACACCGAGGGCTTGGCACGGTCCAGCGTGCCGAGTGCGTCGTAGGCCAGCACCTGGTCATAGCAGCCGAGCGAACGGCAGAAATTCAGGTTGCCGCTCGAGCTCAGACCGATGATGCGCGGAGCGCCGGGTTGGCCGCGGCGCAGCGACAGGCAGAAGGCGGTGCCGTAGGCGGTCTTGCTGGAGGCGCCGGACAGCAGCACCTGCGTGGCGCCGAAAAACTGCGCGTCGGCCAAGAAGTCGTCGATCAGGAAGGAGGTGATGAACAGCGGACGCAGCAGCGCCTGCTGCGCCTCCTGCGCCGCGTCGTAGCCGGGGTCGGCGGCACAGAACTGGATGTCGTTGTAGACGGCAGGCAATGCCGTGCGGTGGGCAGCGCCATCGCTGAAGCCGTGCTTGCGCACGCGCGCGGGCAGCACCACGAGGTAGCGGCCCATCGGCCAGTAGCCATAGCAGCGCGTGCCCACGGCCACGCCCTCGGCGCGCGATTCCACCACCTCGGCGAAGCCCCACACCGGAATGTGGCCCCAGGCCGGATCACCGGTGGGGAAGAACTCCCAGTACTTCATGGCCTCGCCGAAGGCGGCGTAGGTGATGTTGTTGGAGGTCAGTGCAAAGCTGTCGATGCGCAGCCTGGCTTGACCGTCGACGAGCGGCCGGGCTTGGGGCGCATCGGGGTCACCGACCAGGCGCGATTCGCGCAGGTTGCTGCGTGAGACCTGGTATCGCTGTGCATCGTTGTCGTTCATGCGCTGTCCCGTGGCTTTTGGATTGCAAAGCCGGCGCGGCACCTCGCGGGCACGGCACCGGCGCGCGAACAGTATGCAGCAGCCGCGTGCAGCAGCCGCGCGCCGCGCGGGTTCGAGGCGCTGCGCGCCGCGGGGCCGGTCAAGGCCAGCGCATGGTCGAAGCGCACCTGGGGAAGGTCGGGCGCGGGCAGCGACATGGTGCAGGCGATTGATCGGCATTCACCAGATCGACGACCCGGTGCATCTTGCCGCCGTGGCCGATGGGCCTAAGATGGCCGGCATGCAAGCCTCAGCCGCCGTGCCCGCCGTGCTCACGCTGCCGAGCGGGCAGAAGATGCCCGCACTGGGACTGGGCACTTGGCGCATGGGCGAAAGCCGCAGCCGCCACGCCGCGGAACTGGCGGCGCTGCAACTGGCGCTGGAACTCGGCTGGCGCGCCTTCGACACCGCCGAGATGTATGCCGACGGCGGCGCCGAGTCCTTGCTCGGCGAGGCCTTGGCCCTGGCCTTGCGCGGGCCGCTGTCGCGCGAACAGCTGTTCGTCACCTCCAAGGTCTACCCGCACCACGCCAGCT
>DASQFA010000085.1:0-3206 GCA_035633375.1 Rubrivivax sp. | reverse complement strand
CGGGCAGCGCGGCGGCTTCGATGTCGCTCAAGCCCTTGGGCACCGGCAGGCACTGGCCCACGGGCGCCACGCACAACTGCGCATAACCGCCACCGGCGACCAGCGCGCAGACACGGTCGCCGAGCTTCAATCCGGCCGCGGCCAGGTCCTCGGCTGAACCCGTGGCCACCTTGCCCGCGACTTCCAGGCCCGGCAGATCGGACACGCCCGGCGGCATCGGATACAGGCCCTTGCGCTGCAGCACGTCGGGGCGGTTCACGCCCGATGCGCTGACGGCGATCAGCAGTTCACCGGCCTTTGGCACCGGGTCGGGCCGCTGCGTCGGCGACAACACCTCCGGGCCGCCCGGGTGCTTGATTTCAATGGCTTGCATGCAGGCTCCTTGGCCAGGCCACGGGGCTGCGGCCCCGCGCCTGGTGCGCTTCAGTCACGCGGCGGCACATCGGCATCGGCCGCCACCGGCGCGGCTTCTGCAGCCGGCTCGCGGCGCGGCGGACGCTCGCCCCGGTCACCCCGGTCGCCGCGATCGCCGTAGTCACGACGCGGGCGATCGCCATACTCCCGCCGCGGCGGCCGCTCGCGCTCTTCTTCCATGCCCTCGGGCCGCTCGAGCAGCGCCTTCATCGACAGCTTGACGCGGCCCTTCTCGTCGGTCTCGAGCACCTTGACCTTGACCACCTGGCCTTCGCTGAGGACGTCGGTGACCTTCTCCACGCGCTGGTGCGCGATCTGGCTGATGTGCAGCAGGCCATCCTTGCCCGGCAGCAGGTTGACGAGCGCGCCGAAGTCCAGGATCTTGGTCACCGGGCCTTCGTAGACCTTGCCGACCTCGACCTCGGCCGTGATCTCCTCGATGCGCTTCTTCGCGAACATCGCCTTGTCGGTGTCGGCCGATGCGATGGTGATGGTGCCGTCTTCGCCGATGTCGATGACGCAGCCGGTTTCTTCGGTCAGCGCGCGGATGACCGCACCGCCCTTGCCGATGACGTCGCGGATCTTCTCGGCGTTGATCTTCATCGTGTACAGGCGTGGGGCGAACTGCGAGACCTCGGTCTTGGCCTCGCCCATCGCCTCTTGCATCTTGCCCAGGATGTGCAGCCGCGCTTCCTTGGCCTGCGCCAGCGCCACCTGCATGATCTCTTTCGTGATGCCCTGGATCTTGATGTCCATCTGCAGCGCGGTGATGCCGATGGTGGTGCCGGCCACCTTGAAGTCCATGTCGCCGAGGTGATCCTCGTCGCCCAGGATGTCGGTCAGCACGGCAAAGCGGTTGCCGTCCTTGATCAGGCCCATGGCGATTCCGGCCACATGGGCCTTCATCGGCACGCCGGCATCCATCAGCGCCAGGCAGCCGCCACACACCGAGGCCATCGACGAGGAGCCGTTGCTTTCGGTGATCTCGCTGACCACGCGCATGCTGTACGGGAAATCGGCCTTGCTCGGCAGCGCCGCCAGCAGCGCGCGCTTGGCCAGGCGGCCGTGGCCGATCTCGCGCCGCTTCGGGCTGCCGAAGCGGCCGGCTTCGCCGGTGGCGAAGGGCGGCATGTTGTAGTGGAGCATGAAGTTGTCGGTGAAATCGCCGGCCAGCGCGTCGATGCGCTGCGCATCGCGATCCGTGCCCAGCGTGGCCACCACCAGCGCCTGCGTCTCGCCACGCGTGAACAGGGCCGAGCCGTGGGTGCGCGGCAGCACGCCGTTGCGGATCTCGATCGGGCGCACGGTGCGCGTGTCGCGGCCGTCGATGCGCGGCTCGCCGGCCAGGATCTGGCTGCGCACGATGCGGGCTTCGACGTCGAACAGCATGGCTTCGGCCTTGACGGCGTCGAACTCGGCGCCCTCGGCCTTCAGCGCGGCCAGCACGGTGGCATAGGCCTCGCGGCAGGCCTGGGTGCGCGCCTGCTTGCTGCGGATCTGGTAGGCCGCGCGCAGCGGCCCTTCGGCCAACGCGTTGAGCTTGCCAATGAAGGCTTCGTCCTTGGCTGGCGCCTTCCAGTCCCACTCGGGCTTGCCGGCATCGCGCACCAGATCGTTGATCGCGGCGATGGCGATGTTGCCCTGCTCATGGCCGAAGACCACCGCGCCGAGCATGACTTCTTCGGTCAGCTGGTTGGCTTCGCTTTCCACCATCAGCACGGCGGCTTCGGTGCCCGCGACCACCAGGTCGAGCCTGGAGTCGAGAAGTTGAGTCTTGCCCGGGTTGAGCACGTATTCGCCGTTGACGTAGCCCACGCGCGCCGCGCCGATCGGGCCATCGAAGGGGATGCCGCTGATGGCCAGCGCCGCGCTGGTGCCGATCAGCGCGGCAATGTCGGCCTGCACCTCGGGGTTCAGGCTGAGCACGTGCACGATGACCTGCACCTCGTTGTAGAAGCCTTCGGGGAACAGCGGGCGGATCGGGCGGTCGATCAGGCGGCAGGTCAGGATCTCGAGCTCGCTGGGGCGGCCTTCACGCTTGAAGAAGCTGCCCGGAATCCTGCCGGCGGCATAGGTCTTCTCGGTGTAGTCGACCGTCAGCGGGAAAAAATCCTGCCCGGGCTTGGCGGACTTGGAGCCCACCACGGTGGCCAGCACCACGGTGTCTTCGATGTTGACGATGACCGCGCCGCCGGACTGTCGAGCGATCTCGCCGGTTTCAAGGGTCACACTGTGCGGGCCCCACTGGAAGGTCTTGCTGACCTTGTTGAACATGCTCATATGAAGTTCTCCATTGCGGATGCGGCACGCTTGGGGTGGTGCCTTTGACCAGGAGCGGCGTTCCCTTGGCGGCATGCCATTCCACGAAAGCCAGCACCCTGGCGTCGGTGGAATGACAGGACAGCGCTCAAGAAGTGCCCTGCTCCAGAAAACCGACGCGGCAGATTCCGCGCAGGCTTTGGGCGTACATGGCGGCTGCGCGAATTACTTGCGCAGGCCGAGCTTGGCGATCAGCGCGGTATAACGCGCCGCGTCCTTTTCCTTCAGGTAGGACAACAGGCGCTTGCGCTGGTTGACCATCTTCAGCAGGCCGCGGCGGCCGTGATGGTCCTTCAGGTGCAACTTGAAGTGCGGGGTGAGTTCGTTGATGCGTGCGGTGAGCAAGGCCACCTGCACTTCGGGGGAACCGGTGTCCATGGCGCTGCGCGCATTGGACTTGATGATTTCAGCGACTTGCGCGCCTGCCATGGTCATGGGATTTCCTAAGGTGTGGAAACCGCCTGCCCAGGCCA
>DASQFA010000084.1:0-5656 GCA_035633375.1 Rubrivivax sp. | reverse complement strand
CGCCCGGGCCGGTGTTCTTCCGCCAACAGCGCGTGGGGCGCCATGGCGTACCCTTTCGCATCCACAAGTTCCGCAGCATGGTGCTCGACGCAGCCTTGCGCGGCCCGGCGCTGACGGTGGGCGCCGATGCGCGCATCACGCGCGTCGGCCGCTGGCTGCGGCGCACGCGGCTGGACGAGCTGCCGCAGTTCATCGACGTGCTGGCCGGCCACATGAGCCTGGTCGGGCCGCGCCCCGAGGTGCCGGAGTACGTGGCGCACTACCCGGCGGGCTTGCGCGAGCGAGCGCTGTCGGTGCGCCCGGGCATCACCAGTCCGGCATCGCTGATGTTCCTCGACGAAAGCGAGTTGCTGGCGCGCGCCGCCGACCCGCGGCGTGAGTACATCGAGGTCATCCTGCCGCGCAAGCTGCAATGCGCCGTCGACTATGCCGAGAAGGCCAGCCTGCGCTCGGACTTGTGTGTGCTGCTGCGCACGCTGCGGTTGCTGGCCACGCGTTGAAGCACAGCCATGGCTGACCTGCAACGCACCTCGACGCTCAGCGCCTGGCACCGGCTGGACCTGTTCCTGGCGCGCTTGCGCCCGCACCGCGAACCGCTGTCGCTCGTGGCCGATGCGCTGGTCATCGCCGCGTGCTGGAATATCACCTATCTGTTCCGGTTGGGCTTCGAGCGCTGGATCTCGGCGCGGCCGGCCTACGACCCGTGGGTCATGCTCGGTGTGGTGGCGTTGTACCTGATCGCCTTCAAGGCATTTCGCGTGCCGCAGAGCATGTGGCGCTTTTCCGGCTTTGGCGAGGTCAAGCGCCTGACGCTCGCCTGCGCCTTGGCCGGTACCGTCAGCGCGCTGGTGGTGATGTCACTCGGTCTGACCAAGGTGCCGCGTGCGGTGCTGGCGCTGCACCCTGTGGTTGCGCTGATGGGCGTGTGCGTGGTGCGCATCGCCTACCGCATGCTCTACGAACACGCGCGCTCGCGCATCACCGGCGGCAGCGCCGAGATCCGCCGGGCGCTGGTGCTGGGTGCGGGCGAGGCGGCCAAGTGGCTGCTGGCCGGCATCCATCAACAGGGCTGGACGGTGCTGGGCCTGCTCGACGACGACCTGGCCAAGCAGCAGGCGCGCATTGCCGGCGTGCCGGTGCTGGGCACGCTGCAGGCGCTGCGCGACCCGGTGGTGCGCGGCGCGGCCACGCACATCGTCATCGCCATGCCCTCGGCCAAGCCGGCGCAGCGCCGCCGTGCGCTGGAGCTGGCCGCAGCCACCGGCTTGCCGGTGCTGACCGTGCCCAGCGCCGCCGAACTGGCCGACCCGCGCTTACGCAACCAGCGGGTGCGCGACATCGAGCCGGATGACCTGCTGGGGCGTGAGCCGGTGCAGCTGGACGAGGCCGGCATCGGCGAGACGCTGCGCGGCAAGACGGTGCTGATCACCGGCGCCGGCGGCAGCATCGGCAGCGAGCTGTGCCGCCAGGTGGCGCGCTTCGCGCCCGCGCGGCTGGTGTTGTACGAGCTGAGCGAGTTCAACCTGTACCGCATCGACCAGGACCTGGGCGAACGTTTCCCGCATCTGCCGTTGGTGCGGCTGATCGGCGACGTCAAGGACCTGGCCCACCTGCGCCAGAGCTTCGCGCGCTGGCGGCCGCAGGTGGTGTTTCATGCCGCGGCCTTCAAGCACGTGCCGCTGATGGAGGACGAAGGCAATGCCTGGGCCGCGCTGCGCAACAACACGCTGGGCACGCACCATGCGGCGCTGGCCGCGGCCGAGCAGGGCGCCGAGCGCTTCGTGCTCATCAGCACCGACAAGGCGGTGAACCCGACCAACGTGATGGGTGCCACCAAGCGCGCGGCCGAGATGGTGGTGTCGCAGATGGCGGCCGAGCATGCCGGCACGCGCTTCATCGCCGTGCGCTTCGGCAACGTGCTGGGCTCGAGCGGCAGCGTGATCCCGAAGTTCAAGGAGCAGATCGAACGCGGTGGCCCGGTGACGGTGACGCACCCGGACATCATCCGCTACTTCATGACCATCCCCGAGGCTGCGCGCCTGGTGCTGCAGGCCGCGGCCATCGGCGCAAGCGGCCAGGTGTTGGTGCTGGACATGGGCGAGCCGGTGAAGATCGTCGATCTGGCGCGCGACCTGATCCGTTTGTCGGGGCATGCACCCGAGGACATCGCGATCGAGTTCACCGGTCTGCGCCCGGGCGAGAAACTCTACGAGGAGTTGCTGGCCGACGGCGACGCCACCTTGGCCACGGCAGTGCCGCGCCTGCGCATCGCGCGGCTCGAAACGCAGGTGCGCAACCTGGGCGCATTGCTCTCGCTTGCATCCGACGCAGCTGGTGCAGGCGGCATGCCGGACGATCAAGCCGTGCGCGAGGCGCTGCGTCGATCGGTGCCGGGATACCACCGGCCCACTTCAGCTAGCGCCTAGCCCCCAAACCTGCCGCAGCACAGTCTGGCCACCACAGCGGAATGCTCGCGCATTGCCGGCAGGCCGATGCGCGCAGGCCGCGTAGCGGTGCGCGTTTGTCGAGCAAGCGTGGCGTTTGACGCGGCCGTCGCTCGCCGCGCTCAGGGATAATCGGCAGCGATGGGGGACCAGCTTGCGTAGCACGCCACAAGCACATGAAAGTACTGATCACTGGCGCTGCCGGCTTCATCGGCATGCATGTCTCGCAGCTCCTGCTGGCTCGCGGCGACACCGTGGTCGGTGTGGACAACCTCAACGACTATTACGATCCGCAGCTCAAACGTGACCGCCTGGCGCGGCTGACGCCGCACTCGGGTTTCCGCTTCGTGTTGCTGGACGTGGCCGACCGCGCCGGCATGGACCGGCTGTTCGCCGAGGAAGGCTTCGATCGCGTGGTGCACCTGGCGGCACAAGCCGGCGTTCGCTACTCCTTGCTGAACCCGCAGGCCTACATCGACAGCAATGTCGTGGGCTTCATGAACGTGCTCGAAGGCTGCCGCCACCACCGCGTGCAGCACCTGACCTATGCGTCCAGCTCCAGCGTCTATGGCGGCAATACGCAGCTGCCTTTTTCCGAGCACCACAACATCGACCACCCGGTCAGCATGTACGCCGCCACGAAGAAGGCGAACGAGCTGATGGCGCACACCTACAGCCACCTGTTCGGCCTGCCGACCACGGGCTTGCGCTTCTTCACCGTATATGGCCCCTGGGGCAGGCCGGACATGGCGCTGTTCCTGTTCACCAAGGCCATGCTCGAAGAGCGCAGCATCGACGTCTTCAACCACGGCCGGATGGTGCGCGACTTCACCTTCGTCGACGACATCGCCGAGGGCGTGGTGCGCGTGCT
Source organism: Rubrivivax sp. (assembly GCA_035633375.1). Taxonomy (GTDB): domain Bacteria; phylum Pseudomonadota; class Gammaproteobacteria; order Burkholderiales; family Burkholderiaceae_C; genus Rubrivivax. The sequence continues at coordinate 2,341 of DASQFA010000084.1, read as the reverse complement.
CGACCGGCCGGCCACGGCCGACCCCGCCTTCGATGCCGCCAACCCCGACCCGGCGCGCAGCAATGCCCCGTACCGGGTGTTCAACATCGGCAACAACGACCCGGTCGAGCTGATGAGCTTCATCGAGTCGATCGAAGACGCACTCGGCAAGAAGGCGCGCAAGAACTTCATGCCGCTGCAGGACGGCGACGTGCCGGCCACCTTTGCCGACGTGTCGGAGCTGGCTGAATGGACCGGCTTCAAGCCCGGCACGCCGGTGCGCGTCGGCGTGGGCCGTTTCGTGGACTGGTATCGCAACTATTTCAAGGTCTAGGCGCGCCCGGTCGGCACGCCTGCCCGCAACAGGGAAACAAATTCATGACCCCCACCATCGCAGTCATCGGCCTCGGTTATGTGGGCCTGCCGCTGGCCGTCGAGTTCGGCAAGAAATTCAAGACTCTCGGCTTCGATCTGGCCGCCGACAAGGTGGCGGCCTATGCGCGCCATGTCGATCCGACCGGCGAAGTCAGCAGCGAGGACCTGCGTGCGGCCGTGCACCTGCGTTGCAGCAACGACCCGGCGATCGTCGGCGAGGCCGACTTCATCGTCGTGGCCGTGCCCACCCCGGTGGACGACGCGCACCAGCCGGATTTCACACCGCTGCTCAAATCATCGGAAAGCGTGGGCAAGCACCTCAAGCGCGGCGCCACCGTGGTCTTCGAATCCACGGTCTACCCCGGCGCGACGGAAGAGATCTGCATCCCCATCATCGAGAAGCATTCCGGCATGAAGTGGAAGCGCGACTTCTTCGTCGGCTACAGCCCCGAGCGCATCAACCCGGGTGACAAGGAGCGCACGGTCACGAAGATCGTCAAGGTGGTGTCGGGCGACACGCCCGAGACGCTGGCGCGCGTCGCCGCGGTGTACGGCTCGATCATCACTGCCGGTGTCTATCCGGCCAGCAGCATCAAGGTGGCCGAGGCCGCCAAGGTGATCGAGAACACGCAGCGCGATCTGAACATTGCGTTGATGAACGAGTTGTCGCTCATCTTCCACCGAATCGGCATCGACACGCTCGAGGTGCTGCAGGCGGCAGGCACGAAATGGAACTTTCTGCCCTTCAGGCCCGGCCTGGTGGGTGGCCACTGCATCGGCGTGGATCCGTACTACCTGACGCACAAGGCGGAGATGCTGGGCTACACGCCGCAGGTCATCCTGGCCGGGCGGCGCATCAACGACGGCATGGGCAAGTACGTGGCCGAGCAGACGGTCAAGCAGATGATCGCGAACGACTTCGCGGTGAAGGGAGCCCCGATCATCGTGCTGGGCATGACCTTCAAGGAAAACTGCCCCGACATCCGCAACAGCAAGGTCATCGACGTGGTGCGCGAGCTGCAGAGTTTTGGCGCCGACGTGCGCGTGCACGACCCGATTGCCGATTCCGGCGCGTGCGAACACGAGTACGGCGTCGCGCTGACCGAATGGGATGCCTTGCCGCAGGCGTCGGCCATCGTGGCGGCGGTATCGCACGCGGAATATGGCGCGATGGGCGTCGACGGCCTGCTGCGCAAGCTCGTGCCCGGCGGCGTCTTCACCGACGTCAAGAGTACCTACGACCTGGCGCAGCTGCGCTCGCTGGGCGCGCGGCCCTGGCGGCTGTAAGGCGCCGGCTTGCTCTTGCTCAGCCGGTTTGCGTGTTTCGCAGCCGGATATGCAGGTCGCGCAACTGAGCCTCGTCCACGCTGCTCGGCGCACCGGTCAGCAGGCATTGCGCGCGTTGCGTCTTCGGGAAGGCGATGACTTCGCGCAGTGACTCCGCGCCCGTCATCAGCATGACGAAGCGGTCCAGCCCGATGGCGATGCCACCATGCGGCGGCGCCCCATATTGCAACGCATCGAGCAGGAAACCGAACTTCGCGCGCGCTTCCTCGGCGCCGATGTTCAATGCGCGGAAGACCTTGCTCTGCACGGCCTCGCGGTGGATACGCACCGAGCCGCCGCCGAGCTCGACCCCGTTCAGCACCACATCGTAGGCCTTGGCGATGCAGCGCCCGGGGTCGCTCTGCAACCAGTCTTCGTGTCCGTCCTTCGGTGCCGTGAACGGGTGATGCACCGCATTCCATCGGCCGGCTGCGTCGTCATGCTCGAACATCGGGAAGTCGACCACCCACAGCGGCTCCCAGGCGCCTTGCGCCAGGTCGTGCGCCTTGCCGAAATCGCTGTGGCCGACCTTGACGCGCAGCGCGCCGATGGCGTCGTTGACGACCTTCGCCTTGTCGGCGCCGAAGAACAGCAGGTCGCCATTGGCCGCGCCGGTGCGCCGCAGGATCTCGGCCAGCGCCGGGTCATGCAGGTTCTTCAC
>DASQFA010000083.1:0-4654 GCA_035633375.1 Rubrivivax sp. | reverse complement strand
CACGATCAGCGCCTCGGCGCCGTAGCGCGCCAGCAGATCCGGCTGGCGCAGCGACTGCGTCACCAGCCGCGTCATGTCGCGCAGCAGCGCGTCGCAGCAGGCCGGGCCGTGGCTGCCTTTCAGGCTCTTGAACTGGTCGGCATCGATGAGCAGGAGCGCGCCGTCTTCGGCATAACGGCGGCAGCGCGCCCATTCACGCTCGGCCACCTGCATGAAATGGCGCCGGTTGTGCGCTCCGGTCAAGTCGTCCTGCGTGGCACTCACACTGTGGCGCTGACGCGCCGCGTCGAGCTGGAACATCAGGCGCAGCAACCATGCCGCCAGAAACGGCGCCAGCAACAGCGCCAGCGCGCCTGCCACCAGCAGCGCCAGCGGCTGGGGACCTTGATCCATGAGCCACAGCGAAGCCTGGGTCAGGCCCAGCACCCCGAGCACCAGCGCCGCGCTCAGCCCGGCCAGCGACGGCACGAAGCCCAGGCGCAGTGCCAGCGCGGTGCAGCTGTGCATCCAGCGGGGTTCGGCGGCGGGATCGAACATCGGACGAATCATGTCGCAAGTTGCCCGATTCGACCACAAAGCCCGAGCAAGCCGGGGTCGAATGGACAGGCGGTGTGATTTTCGCCCGTAACGGCAGCCGGGGGGCCGGTCAGCGTGGGCACGGCCCGGACGCATAGACTCGCGGCCATGTCCCAAGTAGAAAACCGCGGCGCGGCCAAGTCGCCGCGCTCGCTGTCGGGCTTGCTGCCGTTTCTTGCGCCCTATCGCGGGCGCATCGCGCTGGCGCTGCTGTTCCTGGTGCTGGCGGCGATGAGCACGCTGGCTTTTCCGCTGGCCCTGAAATCGCTGATCGACCAGGGCCTGGTGAGCGCCGACCCCGGCACACGCGTGATGGCATTGCGCGAGCACTTCCTGGCGCTGTTCGCCGTCGGCGCGGCGCTGGGCGTGTTCTCGGCGGCACGCTTCTACATGGTCAGCTGGCTGGGTGAACGCATCACCGCCGACCTGCGCAGCGCGGTGTATGCGCATGTGGTGGAACAAAGCCCGGAGTTCTTCGAGAGCACGCAGACCGGCGAGGTGCTGAGCCGGCTGACCACCGACACCACGCTGGTGCAGACGGTCGTCGGCTCGTCCTTGAGCATGGGCCTGCGCAATACCGTCATGGGCCTGGGCGCGCTGCTCATGCTGGTCGTCACCAACCCCTGGGTGATGACGCAGGTGCTGGGCATCCTGGTGCTGGTGGTGCTGCCCAGCCTGTACTTCGGCCGGCGCGTGCGGGGCTTAAGCCGCGCCAGCCAGGACCGTGTGGCCGATTCCAGCGCCATTGCCGCCGAGGTGCTGAATGCCATTCCGATCGTGCAGAGCTACACCCAGGAGCAGCGCGAATCGGCGCGTTTCGCGCTGTCCACCGAGCACGCCTTCGAGGTGGCGCGCAAGCGCACGCTGGTGCGCTCGTACCTGGTGGCCTTCATCATCAGCGCCACCTTCGGCGCGCTGCTGTGGGGCCTGTACCAGGGCACGCAGGCCGTGATGCAGGGCAGCATCAGCGCCGGACACCTGGGCCAGACCGTCGTCTTCGTGATCATCTTGGTGGGCAGCGTGGCGGTGCTGTCCGAGGTTTACGGCGACCTGCTGCGCGCTGCCGGCGCCACCGAGCGGCTGATGGAACTGCTGGCGGCGCGCTCGCCCGTCGCCGAGCCGGCCCACCCGGTGGCCATGCCGGCGGCACGCGGCGGCTCGGCCTGCCGCCTGGTGAACGTGCGCTTCCACTACCCCTCGCGTCCGCTGCACGACACGCTGCACGACTTCAACCTGAGCGTGAAGGCCGGCGAAACCGTGGCCCTGGTGGGGCCCAGCGGCGCCGGCAAGAGCACCGTGCTGCAACTGCTGCTGCGCTTTTACGACGTGCAGGCCGGGCAGGTGCTGATCGACGGCGTGCCGGTGCAGCAGGCTTCGCTGGGCGAACTGCGCCGGCGCATCGGCATCGTGCCGCAGGACAGCGTGATCTTCTCCACCAGCGCGCTGGAGAACATCCGCTACGGCCGGCCCGAGGCCAGCGACGACGAGGTGGTGACGGCGGCCAAGGCCGCGTTCGCACACGAGTTCATCTCGGCATTGCCGGAAGGCTACCAAAGCTTCCTGGGCGAACGCGGCGTGCGCCTGTCCGGCGGCCAGCGCCAGCGCCTGAGCATCGCGCGGGCGATGCTGAAGAACCCGCCACTGCTGCTGCTGGACGAGGCCACCAGCGCGCTCGACGCGGAGAGCGAACGCATGGTGCAGGCGGCGCTGGAGGCGGCGATGCGCGGGCGCACCACGCTGGTCATCGCGCACCGGCTGGCCACGGTGCTGCGCGCCGACCGCATCGTCGTGCTCGAGGCCGGGCGCATCGTCGACGTCGGCACGCACGCCGAGCTGGTGGCGCGCGACGGCTTGTACGCGCGCCTGGCGGCGATGCAGTTCGACCTGGAGCCTGCCGTGCCGGCGCTGGCCGCTGGCACCTGAACCCGGTGTAATCGTCGTGCCCGCACCGGGTGCGAAGCGGTGCAAGCGCAGCCCAACGGTGGCTTTGCGCGCCCGCTGCTAGCGCCGGAACACCAGCCAGCGCGGCGCCCTGAAGCGCACGATGCGCCAGTACAGCACCACATAGCTCACGCCGAAAAGCAGGATCAGCATCGACAGCACGGCCGTGTTGTCCCAGAACAGCACCGATGGAATGGCGGCAAACATGCACAGCAGCCAAAGGTACGGCGAGGTCATCGAATTGCGCCGGGTCAGCGCCTTGGCGCTGCGGTTGCCCACCGCCCAGCGCATGACGCGCCGGTAGATCAGTGAATGCAGGTGAATGCCGTCGGGCACGCTCGGCGGCATGGCGCGCAAAAAGCGGCGCCGGTAGATCGAGAACAAGGTCTCGAACACCGGATAGATGCACAGCAGCAGCGGAAACATCGGCGACACCGTCGGGTTGCGTTGCAGCAGCAGGATCGCCACCTCGGCGATGTAGAAACCCAGGAAATAGGCGCCGCCGTCGCCCAGGAAGATCAGGCCGGCCGGGAAATTCCAGACAAAGAAGCCGAGCAGTGCGCCCACGCCGGCCAGCGCCAGCCAGGCCACCAGCAGGTCGTCGACCTGGAAGCCGACATAGCTCAGGCACAGCAGGATCAACACCCCGCACATCGAGGCCAGGCCGTTGAAACCGTCGATGATGTTCATCGAGTTGGCCACGCCCGCGACCGCAAACACCGACACCAGCGCCGCACCTATGGGGATGGACACCAGCCAGTCCAGCCCGGGGATGGCGGTGCGCGTGATGGCCGCGTCCAGCAGCCACACGGCGAGCAACGCCGACAGCGCGGTGGCCATCAACCGCCGCGCCGGGCTGACGTTCTTCGTCAGGTCTTCTGCCAGCCCGGCCAGCAGCGCCGGCATGCCACAGGCCAGCAACAGGAAGGCCTGCTGCCCGGCTGGCGGATCGCGCCCCCACAACACCGCAAGACCGGCCAGCATGCCGGCCAGGATGCCGAGGCTGCCGACGCGGGGCACCGGCAACGCATGAAACTTCTGCGGCCCCGAAAGATCGTGGTCATGCGACATATGCGCATGGGTCTTGGTGAAACGCACTGCGATCAAGGTCATGACCAGCGATACCGCAAATGCCACGATCAGGATCAGCATGGCTTGAATTCTATCGGGCCGGGGGCCTGCGGCCGGGCCGCTAGAATGCGCGGCGGCGGGTTGCACAGCGCCGCCCGCGCGCGCATCTTGCGCACGCCACCGCAGCCCACTGGCCTGGCCGACAGGCCGGCCCGAATGCACCTAGCTTGCCCTTACATGCCGACCCGCAGTCTGTCATCCGCCGCCTTGCGCACCTTGCGACTGGTTTCGCTGGCGACGCTGGTGCTGGCGGCGGCTGGCCTGGCCCACAGCCAGGGTGGCGGCAACCGCCTGAGCACGCAGGCCGAGACAGAAGCCACCGACAGCAATTCCACAGTCAACAACGGCATCAGCGGCGCCACGCAACTGCGCCAGCCCGGTGCCGACACGCCGCCCGGCACACGCGACAGGCGGCCCGCTCGCATTACCGACAGCCGCGACAGGCGTGAGCTGGAAGGCTTCGATTCGGCGCTGCCCAGGCCGAGCGAATTCGAGGAATACGTCAACCGGCTGGCGTTCCCTAACCAACCGCAGTTTCCAGGCGATCTGCTGACGATCCGGCGCCTGGGCACGGGCCTGATCACCGAGCAGAACCGGGGCGGTGAGGCCATCGACTACAGCCCGCTGGTGCCGCCGGATTACCTGATCTCCGCCGGCGACGAGATCTTGCTGTCGATCTGGGGCTCGGTGGATGCGGAACTGCGCCTGGTGGTCGACCGTTCCGGGCGCATCACGGTGCCCCGCGTCGGCTCGATCATGGTTTCCGGCGTGCGTTATGCCGACCTGCCCGCCACACTCAGCCAGCGCGTGGGGCAGACCTTCAAGAACTTCCAGCTCAGTGTGTCGCTGGGCCAGTTGCGCGGCGTGCGCGTGTATGTCACCGGCGTCGTGGTGCGCCCCGGCGCCTACAACGTGAACGCCTTGTCGAGCATCGCCAATGCCGTGGTGCGCGCCGGCGGCCCGTCGGCGTCGGGCAGCTTCCGCGACATCCAGCTGCGCCGCGGCA
>DASQFA010000082.1:0-5308 GCA_035633375.1 Rubrivivax sp. | reverse complement strand
ATCGGCGGCCCCGGCACCAAGGGCTTTCCGCACCACGCTGCGCCGCTGCGGCGCGATGCCATCGCCGCACAGCAGTGGAACGTGCTACGCGGCGACCTGCCGCTGCCGCTGGCGGTGATCCGGCGCGACGCGCTGGCCGGCAATCTGCGCTGGATGCAGCAGTTCGCCCGCGACCATGGCGTGGAGCTGGCACCGCACGGCAAGACGACGATGTCGCCGCAGCTGGTTGCGGCGCAGCTGGATGCCGGCGCCTGGGGCATCAGCTTTGCCAATGTCACGCAGGCCCGCGTCGGGCTCGAGTCGGGCGTGCGCCGCTGCCTGATCGCCAACCAGGTGATGGCACCAGTGGACCTGGACGCCATCGTCGCGCTGCGGCAACGGCATGCCGGGGCACGCATCCTCTTCCTCGTCGATTCGTTGGCGCAACTGGCGCTGATCGAGGCCTGGCACGCGGCGCAGGTCGAGCCAAGGGCCGAGGCTTTCGAGGTGCTGCTGGAGATCGGCCTCGACGGCGGGCGCACTGGCTGCCGCAGCCATGAACAGGCGCTGCAATTGGCGCGCTGCCTGCGCGCGAGCGCGGCCACGCAGCTGGTGGGCATCGAGTGTTACGAGGGCCTGTGGGCCACCGGCCGCAGCGCCGAGGACCAGGCCTTGGTGCGCGGCCTGATGCAGCGCGTGGCCGAGCTGGCCCGCGCCTGTGAATACGAGCAGTTGTTCGAGGCCGACGAACTGCTGTTCAGCGCCGGGGGCTCGTCGATCTTCGATCTGGTGGTGCCCTGGCTCAAGCCGGCGCTGTCGCGACCGGTACGCGGTGTGCTGCGCTCGGGCTGTTATGTCACGCACGACCACGGCAGCTACAAGCGCTACATGGCGAGCATGGACACGCGCCTGGGCTGCGGGCACGGCCTGGATGCCGCGCTGGAAGTGTGGGCGCTGGTGCAGTCCTGCCCCGAGCCCGGGCTGGCGCTTCTCGCCGCAGGCAAGCGCGATGTCTCCTACGACATCGAGATGCCGATTCCGGCGCGCTGGTGCCGCCGCGGGCAGCTCGTGCCCGAAGCGGCGCCGGCCGGCTGGACGGTCAGCGCCATGAACGACCAGCATGCCTACCTGCGCTTTGCGGCGCATGCCGCTGCCGTGCCGCAGGTGGGCGACCGCGTGGCGCTGGGCATCTCGCACCCCTGCACCACCTTCGACAAGTGGCGCTGGATGGCGGTAGTGAACGAGGCCTACGACGTGGTCGATGCCATCGTGACCTGCTTCTGAGCCCAGCCGACGCGCTACAGCTCCAGCACGATCTTGCCGGCCACGCGCCGATCGGCCATGGCGCGGAAAGCGTCGATGGCCTGCTCGAAGGCGAAGCGCGCACCGATGTGCGGCCTGAACAGGCCGCGAGCGGCCAGCGCATCCACCGCCTGCCGGTTCTGCAGCCCACGCTCGGGGTCACGCCGGCCGTACTCTCCGGCACGCACGCCCACCACGGAGAAGCCCTTGATCAGCGGCAGGTTGCTGCCGATCGTGGCGATGCGCCCGCCGGCAAAGCCCACCACCAGCAGCCGCCCGCCCCAGGCGATGCAGTGCACCGAGGCGTCGAAGACGTCGCCGCCCACCGGGTCGAAGATCACGTCGGCACCGGCACCGCCGGTGAGCGCCTTCACTCGGCCGATCATCCCGGCGCAAGGCCTTTGCCCAGGCGCGATGGCGTGCGGCGCATCGGGGCGATGCGGCGCGTCGAGCACGACCAGGTGATGCGCACCGTGCTCGCGCGCGGCCTGCAACTTCGGCGGCGAGCGGCCGGTGGCGATGACGGTGGCACCCAGATGCCGGCCCAGCTGCACAGCCGCCAGGCCGGTGCCGCCGCTGGCGCCATGCACCAGCAGCGTCTCGCCCGGTTGCAGCATGCCGCGGCGCACCAGCGCCACCCAGGCGGTGAGGGCGGTCACGCCATAGGCCGCGCCTTCGGCCATGCTGAAGCCGTGCGGCAGCGGCCGCACATCCATCGCAGGGGCCACCAGTTCTTCGGCAAAGGCACCGCCATGCGCGCCAAAACACACCGCATCACCCAGCGCCAGCGTGTGCACGCCCGCCCCCAGTTCCACCACCTCGCCGGCGCACTCCATGCCCACCACGAAAGGCAGTGGCGGCTTCAGCTGGTATTTGCCCTGCGTCATCAGCAGGTCGGGAAAGTTCAGCGCCGCGGCGCGCACGCGCACGCGCACCGCGCCGCTGGGGCAGGGCGATGCGGGCAGCTGCACCAGGCGCAGCCCCGAAAAATCGGCACTCAGCTCGGTGCACATCCAGGCACGATGGGTCATGGCGTGATTGCACCACTGTCGCGGCCGGCGAGCCGTTGGACGCCGACACCTGGCCGGTAAAGCGGCTGCAATTCGCCCACGGTCCGCGCGCCATGATCGCGGCGTCACACCTGGAGGGGGTGGACGAGCAGCGGCGCGACCTGTGCGATGCGGCGGCGAGCCAGCCGCTGCCCGAGCGGGTGGCGTACTGGCATGTCGCTCGCCGGCAGCGCCTTCGAGGCTGCGTTCGGCGCGGCGCCTGCACCGGCCGCGACGAGCGTCTTCGTTCGTGCGCTGCGGCTCGAGTTCAACGCGACTTCATGTAGCACGCGTACAGAGCCGGTTGCAGATCGCGCAACCTTTTGCGCTGCGCAATCAGCTCGCGCTGGCGGCCCTGCCGCTCCAGGTGCAACAGGTCAAGCAGCAGGCGCATCGCCCGCTCGGGAGCACTTTGCAAGCCGGCGGCGGCCCCGCCCAGCAAGCCGGCCAATGCGGGCTTTTCGGTCAGCACCCAGGCCGGGAACCAGGCCAGCTCGGCGCTGCCCTTGTCTGCATCGAACTGGGCGTCGAACTCGGCATCGAACTCGGCGTCGAACTCGGCATCGAACTGCCGGCGCAGCTTGCTGAGCACCGGGTCAGCCAGCCGCCGGGTCAATGCATCGAGGCGGCCGGGCGCCAGCCAGGCCAGCTCGGCCAGCAGGCCCCAACTGGCATCCAGCCCATGCAGGCGCATGCGTGCCTCGGTCATCCAGGCCAGTGGCGCGGGGATGCGGCGCCAGGATTCGATCTGCGCCACCGCCTCGGCGGCGGCCGCGAACTTGCGGCCCTTCAGGAACAGCGACGCGGCGTGTTCGTCGGCCACTTGCGCGCGGTAGGGCAGCCGCGCGGCGCGCCGACCCAGCTGACACCACAGCGCGGCCAGCCAGGCGCTGCCCGCCTGTTCGCCCCACAGCTGCAGCGCAGCGGGTTCGAGATCGTCGCGCATGGCGCGCTGTGCCTCGGCTGCTGCGGCGTGATCGGCAAATGGCGCGCTGTCGGTGCGCTCCAGCGCCAGCACCAGCCGCTCCAGTGCCGGCAGTGTTGCATCGTGTGGATACTCGGCCAGGAACTTCCGCCAGGCAGACCGGGCCGCAGCCGCATCGCGCTGCTCTAGAGCCCCCAGCACGTCGTTGCGCAACATCAGGTCGCGGCTGTGTTCGAAGATGTCGAGTTGCATATCGCTGGTCGCACGCTGCCGTGGCTTTGCCCTGGCGCGACATTCTGCACAAGGGAGAAACTCGAATCGAGGCCCGGTATAGACTTAACGCCAAGCAAGCGCTTTTCGAAAATGGATCCAGGTACCGAGCATGATCGAACGCACCCTGTTCAACGCCGACCACGACGCCTTCCGCGACAGCTTCCGCCGCTTCATGGACAAGGAGATCGCGCCTTTCCATGCTGCCTGGGAGGAGCAGGGTTATGTCGACCGCGAGGTCTGGCGCAAGGCCGGCGCCAACGGCTTCCTGTGCATGACCATGCCCGAGGATTACGGCGGCGCGGGCGCGGACAAGCTGTATTCGGTGGTGCAGATGGAGGAGCTGTCGGGCGCCGGCTTCAGCGGCATCGGCTACGGGTTGCACACCGAGATCATCGCGCCGTACCTGCTGCACTACGGCACCGAGGCGCAGAAGAAGAAGTACCTGCCCAGGATGGCTTCAGGCGAAATGGTCGGCGCCATCGCCATGAGCGAGCCGGCGGCCGGCTCCGACCTGCAGGGCATCAAGAGCACCGCCATTCGCCAGGGCGACCACTACCTGCTCAATGGCTCGAAGACCTTCATCACCAACGGCTGGCATGCCGACCTGGTGATCGTCGTCGCCAAGACCAACCCGGCTGCCGGCGCCAAGGGCACCAGCCTGCTGCTGGTGGAGCGCGGCATGCCCGGCTTCGAAACCGGCAAGCGACTGAAGAAGGTGGGTCTGAAGGCGCAGGACACGGCCGAGCTGTTCTTCAGCGATGTCGAGGTGCCGGTGGACCACCTGCTCGGCGGCGCGCCGCAGGAGAACCGCGGCTTCATCTGCCTGATGGAGCAGCTGCCCTGGGAGCGGCTGCAGATCGCCATCGGCGCGGTGGCCAGCGCGCAGGCCGCGATCGACTGGACCAGCGCCTACGTCAAGCAGCGCAAGGTCTTCGGCCAGACGGTGGGCAGCTTCCAGAACACGCGCTACAAGCTGGCCGAGATGCAAACCGAGGTGCACATCGCGCGCGTCTTCGTCGACCAGTGCACCCAGGCGCTGCTGGCCGACCAGCTCGACACCGCCACCGCATCGATGGCCAAGTACTGGTGCAGCGACCTGCAGTGCAAGGTCATCGACGAATGCGTGCAGCTGCACGGCGGCTACGGCTACATGTGGGAGTACCCGATCGCCCGCGCGTATGCGGATGCACGCGTGCAGCGCATCTACGGCGGCACCAACGAGATCATGAAGGAAGTTATCAGCCGCTCGATGGGCCTGGGCGGGCGTTGATGGCCGAAAGCGCTGCTGCGCTGCAGGAGCCGGCGCGCCGGCCGCGCGGGCGGCCGCGCAAGACGGCGGACGAAGTCGACGAAGGCAACCGGCGGCAGAAGCTGCTGCGCGTCGCGGCGCGGCTGTTCCGCCGCAAGGGTTTCGCCGCGACCACCACGCGCGACATCGCCGCCGCGGCGGGCATGCAATCGGGCTCGCCCTTCTATCACTTTCAGAGCAAGGCGGCGCTGCTGTTCGCGGTGATGGAGCAGGGCATGCATGCGGCGCTGCAGCGCCAGGCGCGCGCGCTGGAGTCGCTGCTGGCCCGGCCCGCCGACGTGACACCCGATGCGCTGCTGCGCACGCTGGTGCGCGCGCATTTCGACATCCTGCTCGGCCCGGGCAGCGACTTCATCCCGGTGATGCTGTACGAATGGCGTTCGCTGACGCCGCTGCAGCGCGGCACGATCCACAAGCTGCAGCGCGACTATGAAGGCGCCTGGGCCGGCGCGCTGGCGGCACTGCAGGAGG
>DASQFA010000081.1:0-2531 GCA_035633375.1 Rubrivivax sp. | reverse complement strand
CCGGGCCGAGCCAGGTGGAGGCGGTGTTCGAGGCCACCGACGCGTTGACTGCGGCCGACCCGATGGTTAGCCGACGCGCTGCACGCCGACAGCGTGTTGCGCAAGGCGCTGGGCGTGCCCTTCTGCGACGACAACACGCGCGTCAAGCGCAGCGAAAAGCAACGTTATGCGGACACGCCCGACCAGGACGAGTGTCAGCGCCGCGAATACTTCAGCCGTTTCTGACGCCCGCCGCATGAACCCCAGCCAAAGCCCCCGCCGATGAAGCTGCTCGACTTGCTGGCACGTGCCTGCGCCATTGCCGGCGGGGTGCTGCTGACCGTGATCACGTTGATGGTCTGCGCCAGCCTGGTCGGGCGCAACCTGGGCGGCTGGACCATGGCCGGCGACTTCGAGCTCACCGGTTCGGCCGCCGGGGCGGCGATTGCGCTGTTCATGCCGCTGGCGCAGCTGTGGGGGCACAACATCATCGTCGACTTCTTCAGCCTCAAGGCCTCGGCACAGGCCAGGGCGCTGATGGACCGTGCCGGCGCGGTGCTGCTCGGCGCGGTGATGGCGCTGATGGCCTGGCGCAGCGTCATCGGCGGCCTCAGTGCCTGGGCCAGCGGCTCGGGCTCGATGATGCTGGGCTTTCCCGAATGGGTGGTGTATTGCGCCATCGCGCCGCCGCTGGCCTTGACTGCGCTCATCGCCTGGGCCCAGGCCTGGTACGGCATCCGTGGGGAGATGCAATGAGCGCGCCTGGCCGTTCCAAAGCGCTCATTGCGCAGCGCGATGCGCGAAGGGCCGTCCAATGAGTCCACTGGCGCTGACGGTGCTGCTGTTCGCGATGATGCTCGGCCTGATGGCCGTGCGCGTGCCGATCGCGGTGTCGATGTTTGTGGCCGGGGCCATCGGCTACCTGCTGCAGGCGGGCTGGGCGCCGCTGGCCAGCTTCCTCAACACCCAGGCCTTTGCGCGCTTTGCCAGTTTCGACCTGAGCGTCATCCCGCTGTTCATCCTGATGGGCAATTTCGCCACGCAGGGCGGCATCTCGCGCGCGCTGTTCGAATGCGCCGCGGCGCTGATGGCGCGTTTTCGCGGTGGGCTGGCGATGGCCGCGGTGATGGCCTGCGCGGCCTTCGGCGCGATCTGCGGCTCGTCGGTGGCTACCGCCGCCACCATCACCCAGGTGGCGCTGCCGGAGATGAAGCGCCACGGCTACTCCGGCCGGCTGGCCACCGGCACGCTGGCCGCCGGCGGCACGCTGGGCATCCTGATCCCGCCGTCGGTGCCGCTGGTGATCTACGCCATCCTGGCCGAGCAGAACATCGCCAAGCTGTTTGCCGCGGCCATGATCCCCGGCCTGATCGCCATGGTGGGCTATGTGCTGGCCATCGCGGTGTACGTGCGGCTGGTGCCCGGCCATGCACCGGCGCGCGACGACGCACGGGCACCGCGCCTGACGCTGGCGCTGGCGATGGGCGTGGTGCCGCTGGCGCTGATCTTCATGCTGGTGTTCGGCGGCATCTACGGCGGACTGTTCTCGCCCACCGAGGGTGCTGGCGTGGGCGCGGCGGCCACCTTCGTCGCGGCGCTGCTGCGCCGCGAGCTGAGCTGGGCCAAGCTGGCCCAGTGCTTCTACGCCACGGCCGCGACCACGGCGATGATCTTCTTCATCTTTCTCGGCGCCGACCTGATGAACTCGGCGCTGGCCTTGACGCAGGTGCCGGCGCAGCTGGCGTCGGTGGTGGCCGGCTGGGGCCTGTCGCCGTATGCGGTGGTGGGCGCGATCCTGGTGTTCTACGTGATCTCGGGCTCGGTGCTCGACGAGCTGTCGGTGATGCTGCTGACGATCCCGATCTTCTTCCCGCTGATCATGGCGCTGGATTTCGGCATGCCCAAGGAATCGGTGGCCATCTGGTTCGGCATCATGGTGCTGATGACGGTGGGCTTCGGCCTGCTGGCGCCGCCTGTCGGGCTGAACGTGTATGTCGTCAACAGCATGGCGCGCGACGTGTCCATTGGCGAGAGCTACCTGGGCGTGGTGCCCTTCCTCGTCAGCGATGTGCTGCGCACGCTGCTGCTGTTCTTCGTGCCGGCGGTCTCCTTATGGCTGGTGCAGTATGTCGCTTAGCGACTGCGGGTAAACCGGGATCATCGGCAGCCGCCGCGGCCGTTAAGTTCGCACCACTTTTCAAACCGAAGGAGATTCGATCATGCAAAGACGTTCACTGGTCAAGGGTGCGGCCGCCGCAGCGGTGCTGGGAGTGCCGCACCTGTCGGGCCTGGCGCAGCAGACGGTGACGCTGAAGTTCCACACCTTCATGGCGCCGCTGTCGAACGTGTGGCTGACGATGCACAAGCCGTGGATGGACAAGGTGGAGAAGGAGTCAGGCGGGCGCATCAAATTCGAGGCCTATCCTGCCATGCAGCTCGGCGGCACGCCGGTGCAACTGTACGACCAGGCGCGCGACGGCGTGGTCGACATCATCTGGACGGTGTGCGGCAGCACGGCCGGGCGCTTCCCGCGCATCGAGGTGTTCGAGCTG
>DASQFA010000080.1:0-2008 GCA_035633375.1 Rubrivivax sp. | reverse complement strand
GTTCTGCGCCTCGAACAGCGGCAGCAGCAGCGTGACCTCGGTCCCCACCTCGGGTTCGCTCTTTACCGAGATGGTTCCACCCAGTTCGCGCACGTACTGAAAACTCTCGTAGGCGCCAATGCCCATGCCGGCCGTCTTGGTAGTCTGGAAGGGTTTGAACAGCCGCTCGCGGACAAATTCCGGCGTCATGCCGTGTCCGGTGTCGCCGACCTCGACGCGCGCCTGCCCGGCCAGGCGCTCCACCTTCAGCCAGACACGGCCTTCGGCACCCGTTGCGTCCAGCGCGTTCTGCACCACATGGCCGATGACGCGCTCGAGCCGTTCTTCATGCCCACGTGCGAACACGCGCTCGGCCACGGCGAGCTCGAGCTTGCGGCCGCGATGCGACGCGCTGGATTCGATGCGCTGCGCCACCCGGCCGAGATCCACGCCGAAGGCCGTGCCCGGCGGCGTGGCGCCTTCGCGCAGTTGAAGCATCAGTTGTCGCATCTTTTCGAGGGAATTCTCGATTGTCATCAGCATGTCCTGCTGGAACTCGGGGTTGGCGTGCAGGCGCTTGGCGTTTTTCATCATCAGTGACAACTGCGTCACGATGTTCTTCAGGTCGTGCACGACAAAGGCCGACATGCGGTTGAAGGCATCGAACTTGCGCACCTCGAGCAGCGCTTCGGTGGCCTGCATCTGTGCCAGGAAGCTGGCGGCCTGCCGCCCGGCCGTCTTGAGCAGGTCGTTGACCTCCCAGTTCACGTCGACCGTGGTGCGGGCGCTGGCCAGGACGACGAAGCCGATCAGCTGCTCGCCGACGTTGAGCGGCACGATCAGCCAGGGATGGCGCAGCGTCAGCAGCCACGCCGGCAACGCCAGTTGGTCGTAGCGGCGCGGAACGGAACGGTACTCTTCCAGGTTGACGACCCAGCCGGTGCGCACCATGAACCGGCACAACGACGACGATTCGTGCTCGGGCTCGTCGCACTGCGCCATGTTCCAGCGTGCCGTCTGGCGAAAGGCGCCGTCACTGGGGTTCTTCATCCACAAGCCGCCGGCCGGGCTTTCGAGCATGTCGGCCAGGCCGCGTATCACCTGCTCGCCCATCTGCTGGGGCGAAACCTGCGCCGAAAGCGTCTGTGTGAAGCGCAGCCATTCCTCGCGATAGTCGAATCGGTAGCGGAAGAAATGCTTGCCCACATAGACACGCAGCTTGGCGCGCACGCTGCCAGAAAGCGCCAGGGTGGTGAGCAACAGCACCGCCACGAACACCAGGCCCAGCTGCAGCGCACGCCCCCATTCGCCGCCGAAGAAGCGCACGTAGTAGCCGACGGCGGAAATGAAGATCAGGTACACGCCGGCGAGCAACAGCGTCGCCGAGTGAAATGCCGCCGTGCGCGACACGCGCAGCGCGCCGATCCAGTCCTTGCGCCGCGTGGTGGACAGCAGCAGCAGCGGCACCATCAGCGCATGCAGCGCACCGCGGATGCTGACGGCGTCGGCATCCAGGCTGTTGAAGAGCACCGAGTGCGAGAACAGGTAAAGGTCGAACAGGAACGCGCCTGCAAGGCCCAGGAACAGCGGCTTGGCATTCCACAACGAATCGACCTGGATGTTGCGGAACAGCTGTTCCACGAGCACCAGCGCCAGCACCGGCAACACCATCCACCCCAGCAGGACGGGCCGCGAGCGCTCGTCGAAGCCACCGACCTTGAGCGCCACCAGCACCTGCAGCGACAGGCAAGCCAGCACCGCAGCCGCAGCCATCCAGCGCAGCCCGCCCAGGCCCGGCACCGGCTTTGCGCCCGCCTGCGGCCGAAGCAGCACCAGCATGAAGGCGAACCAGCCGGCATAGGCCGCCAGATCGGCGAATGCGCCCAGGCGCGTGAATAACACCGTGCGGGCAAACTGGTCCGCCAGGCCGAACCAGCCCCACAACGCCGATGCACAGACGGCGCCGAGCAATAGCCTGGCAGCAGCCCGCCCCGGCATGCGCCAGTAGCCGATGCGAACCAGGTGCAGC
>DASQFA010000079.1:0-2404 GCA_035633375.1 Rubrivivax sp. | reverse complement strand
CCGCGCCGCTTCGCTGAGCCACACGGCCGCGCCGTCGTCCAGGCGCAGCACTTCCAGCGCACGCCTGGCGAGCTGCTGCGCCTGCTCGCGCGACAGGCTGCGGCCGGCTTCCTGCGCATGTGCCCAGGCGACGAGGCGGTGTGCCAGTTCCACATGCTGGCGCGTGCTGTCCATGCGTGCCGCCCAGGCCTGGTCGGCCTGTGTCTTCAGCAGCCAGCCCACCAGACCCAGCATCGGCAGCATGAAGGCCAGCGAGATGACCGCCGCCTTGGCAGTAAAGCGCAGCTTGCGGAACAAACGCACGCCCGGGGCCCAGATGCCATGGTGGGCAAAAAAGCCGCCGCCCGGCGCAGGCTGCGATGAGGCCGGGGCGGGGCCGGCGGCGGGCATGACAGCGGACATCGGCGAGGTCTTCGGTGCTTGGGTGTGGGTTGCGGGGTGGTGCCCTGGGCGGGCCCATGCGCCACCGCTTTTTCGGCCGTTGCGAACTGCAGCTTGAGGAGAAAGTGCGGCAGCGTCACAGCGCTGCACCTGCACCTGCACCTGCACCCGCACCGGCATCCGCATCCGCATCCGCCTCCGCAGCGGCACCCGCACCCGCACCCGCACCCGCATCCGCATCCGTACCCGCACCCGCCTGCAGCAGCGCAGCTTCGTCGCGCAGCCGGGCCAGCAGCCCCGAATGGCGGCGCGTGGGCGTGTCGATGGCCGCGGCCAGCACCGGCGCCGCACCCGCCAGCCACACACGTTGGCGCGCCCGGGTGAGTGCGGTGTAGAGCAGCTCGCGCGTGAGCACGCGGCTGCGCTGCTCGGGCAGCAGCAGCAGCACCTCGTCGAACTCGGAGCCCTGGGCCTTGTGCACCGTCATCGCGAAGGCGGTTTCGTGTGCCGGCAGTCGCAGCGGCGGCACCGCCCTGGTGCCGAGCGCGGCGTCGGCAAAGCAGACCATCAGCTCGCCTTGGGCCGATGGCAGCGTGATGCCGATGTCGCCGTTGAAGAGCCTGAGCAGCGGGTCGTTGCGCAGCACCATCACCGGTCGCCCCGCATACCAGGGTGAGCGGCTGTCGTGCGCGCCCACGCCCGGTGGCGCGAGCCGCGCGCGGGCCTCGCGCGACAGCTGCTCGTTGAGGGCCTTCACGCCGCGCGGGCCTTCGCGCAGCGCGCACAGCACGCGAAAGCGCTCGAAGGCGCGGGTGATGCCCACCACGTCCGCCGGGTCGTGCTGCACCGCATCCAGGTACGGCGCATAACCTTCGGCCATGCGCGAGCGCGTGGCCGGGCCGGGCGTGGCGTCGCCCTCGTCGAGCCAGCGCACCGTGTCGTCTGTGCCCGTGCGCAGCCAGCCGATCAGTTCGCCCGTGCGGCCCAGCCGGATGTCGCCCGCCGCCCGGGCAATGCCCGAGTCGGCGCCGAAGCGGTAGTTCTGCGTGAACCACACCACGCTGTCGTGCAAGGCGCCGCGTTCGATGGGCGCGGCCGGCGCGATGTTTTCGGCAAGCACCTCGCAGCACGCCGCAAGCGCCGCGATGCAAGTAGCGCTGAGCGAGGGGTCGGCGCTGAGTTCGGCAAACACTGCGCCCGACTCCACCGCAGCCAGCTGGTCCTTGTCGCCGAGCAGGATGATGCGCGCGGTCCCGGGCACGGCCTCCAGCAAGCGGGTGGCCAGCGCCAGATCGAGCATCGAGGCTTCATCGACTACCAGCACGTCGATGGCCAAGGGGTTGCCGGCGTGGTGCGTGAAGCCGCCTGGGTGGGCGCCGAGCAGCCGGTGCACGGTGTGCGACAGCGTCGGCAGCCGCGCGCGCAGGGCGGCGGGCAGATGCCCGGCGCGCTGCAGCACGGCCTGGCCCAGCCGCGCCGCAGCCTTGCCGGTGGGTGCCGCCAGCGCAATGCGCAGCCGCGGCTGCTGCTCGATCAGGCAGGCCAGCAGGTTGACCACGGTGCTTGTCTTGCCGGTGCCCGGTCCGCCGCTGATGACCACCAGCCGCTGGCGCAGCGCCAGCGCCGCGGCGATCTTCTGCCAGTCGATGCCCGGGTGCGCGCCGAACAGCGCCTGCAGTCGTTCGCGGGTGGCGGCGCCCACGTCCTGCGGCGCCGCGCGGGCGGCCTGCAGAAGCCGGCGCGCCAGCCGCCGCTCGTAGTCGAA
This sequence comes from Rubrivivax sp., assembly GCA_035633375.1. GTDB lineage: Bacteria > Pseudomonadota > Gammaproteobacteria > Burkholderiales > Burkholderiaceae_C > Rubrivivax. The sequence goes on along the minus strand of DASQFA010000079.1, from coordinate 258 downwards.
ATGGCGCTGCAGATACAGGCGCTGCTCGGCATCCAGGATCAGCGGCCTGGCCTCGGGCCGCTCGGGCGTGCCGACCACGCCGCTGGCAAGCAGCGCCTCGCGCATCGATGCCACGGGCAGCCCGTGCCCCGGCGGCGCCGCCTCGGCCGCCAGCGTGGCCGCCAGGTCGGCCAGGCGCAGGCACACATGGCCGGCGCCGATGGCACGGCTCAGCTCGAGGGCGGCCCGCCTGGCCAGGCGCACGCTGGCGGCATCGCC
>DASQFA010000078.1:0-4535 GCA_035633375.1 Rubrivivax sp. | reverse complement strand
GTGACCGCGGCGCTGGTGTTGCTGGGCATCGGCCCGTTCTTCCGTGCGTTCGGGCCGCAGGTCACGGTCGAAGAACACCTGGCGCATGACCCCGCGGCCCTGGCCGGACTGAACGATGTGCTCGAGCGCGCGCACCGCGGCGCGGCCTTCGCGCTGGCCTTTGCCGTGCACCGCATGGACCCCGACGCGATGGTGATCCACGCCGCGGCACTGCTGCACGACTTTGCCGAGATGCTGCTGTGGCTGCACGCCCCGGCACTGGCCGCACGGATCGCCGAGCGCCAGCGCCTGGACCCGTCGCTGCGTTCGGTCAGCGTGCAGCGCGAGCTGCTGAACATCGAGCTGCAAGACCTGCAGCAGGCATTGATGCGCGCCTGGAGGCTGCCCGAGTTGCTGGTGCAGATCAACGACGAGCGCCGTGCCCAGACCGGGCAGGTGCGCAACGTGCTGCTGGCACTGCGCCTGGCCCGGCACACGGCACGCGACTGGGACAACGCCGCGCTGCCCGACGACGTGCGCGAGATCGCCGCGCTGCTGAACATCGGCGAAGGCCCCACGCTGAAGCTGCTGCGCGACATCGATTCCTGAGCGCAGGCCAGGCCCCGGGCTCCGCTGGGCGTTGACGATCGGGCGGCTGCGGGCGGCGATGAGCCGCAAGACTTTCGATCCGACAATCGCCAGCGCCTTCGGCGCGATCGTCGTCATCGCGCGGTGCATCGTCTTGGGGCCGGGCCAGCGGTTCGAGACCACCGTGCCGCCCGAAGCTGCCATCTGCTCGCCGATGGGCATGCCTCACAGGCCTTAGGATGCCGCCATGAGTTCCATCACCCCATCCGACGCTTCGCACGACGGCATCAACAAGGGCGTCGCCCCGGTTACCTATGGCCAGGGCGATCGCCCGCCGCGCGGCGACTACGCCAGTGCCGGCACCGACTACACCTGTGCGCAGCGCTGGCAAGCCTATACGCCCGAGCAGCATGCGCTGTACCGGCGGCTGCACGAGCGGCAGAGCGCGCAACTGCCCGGCCTGGCCTGCGACGAGTTCATCGATGCGGTGCAGCACCTGGGCCCGGCCGAGCAGATTCCGCGCTTCGAGGCCATCAACGAGCGCCTGTACCCGGCCACGCGCTGGCAGGTCGTGGCCGTGCCCGGGTTGATACCCGAAGAGGCCTTCTTCGCGCTGCTGGCGCGGCGCAGGTTCCCGGTCACCGAATGGCTGCGCAAGCCCGAAGAGTTCGACTACGTGGTCGAGCCCGATGTCTTCCACGACCTTTTCGGCCATGTGCCGCTGCTTTTCAACCCGACCTTTGCCGACTACATGCAGGCCTATGGTGCGGGCGGCCTGAAGGCCAGCCGGCTGGACGCGTGCGAGCTGCTGGCGCGCCTGTACTGGTACACGGTGGAGTTCGGCTTGATCGACACGCGGCAGGGTCTGCGCGCCTATGGTGCCGGCATCCTGTCGTCGGCCGGCGAGCTGCGCCACAGCGTGCGCAGCGCCGAGCCGCGCCGGGTGGCCTTCGAACTGAAGCGGCTGATGCGCACCCGCTACAGGATCGACGCTTTCCAGAGCACCTACTTCGTCATCGACGCCTTCCAGCAACTGTTCGACGCCACCGCGCCCGACTTCACGCCGGTCTACGCCGAGGTGCGCGCCTGGCCGCAGATCGAGGCCGGCACCGTGCTGCCCGGTGAGCGCGAGTTCTCGGCCGGCTGAAGCGCGGCGTCCGATTCCAGGCGGCGCATGATCTCGTCGAACACGGCCGGGTGCTGCAGCAGCTGCACATGCGCCTGGCCACGCAGGTGGCGGTTGTCGGCGCCCGGCAGCGTGGCGGTCGAGCACGGAAAGACAACGTTGTCGCAGTGGCTGTAGAAGCAGGTGAAGCGCTGGTAACGCGCCGGGGTTTCGTCCTGCGCCAGCCGGCCCAGCCAGGCGCTGTGCGCGCGCATCTGGCGTGCATTCAGCGATTGGCCAAAGCGCCCCATCCAGGTGCCGGAGTGCGGCGAGCCTACCGTCACCACGCCGTGGATGCGTGCGTCGCCGGCGCCATCGCGCAGCCAGGCGCGCACGGCCAAGCCACCCATGCTGTGCGCCACCAGCAGCGGCGCATGGCCGGTGGCTTGCGTGAGGCGATGCACCGCAGCGTCGATCAGCGGTGCGTAGGCATCGATCGAGCCGAACACCGGCTCCAGGTTCAGCGCGATGCAGGGCACGCCCTGTTGTTGCAGGCGCGGCCACCAGGGTTTCCACAGGCCGCGGTTGCACACGAAACCATGCACCAGCAGCAGGCCGCGCCGCCCAGCCGCCGCGGCGCTCAGGTGATCGTCGAAGCGGTGCCAGCGGAAGGGCTGCCGCCAGCCGAACACCTGCACGGCGCCCACGGCCTCATGCGCCCAGGCGCGCAGCAACTCCGGCGTGCTCGGGCGGGGTGCGGGGTCCGCGCGGTTGGCCCGGCGCAACAAGGCGAACTCCAGCGCCATCACCGGGGCATGAAAGAACAGGATCAGCACAGCGCCGAGCACCGCCCAGACGGGCTGGCCGCGCTGCCACCAGAACGCAGCCCACAGCGCCGCAGCCAGCAGCAGCAGCGCAACCATGGCCTGAAGCAGCCGCGCCAATCTCACGCCCGCCCCTTGCTGCGCGGTGTCGCGCCGGGGCTGCCGTGCCGGCCGCGCGGCCATCCAAGCGGGTCATGCATGGTGGCATTGTGTGCCAACCGAATGCGCCCGCACTGGAGCAGTCCCTCTAGCAATGGCACGGGCCGGCCAGCGCGAGTGTTGGTACGCTTTGCGGCATGAACCCACAAGTCCAACTCATCCTCGGCACACTGCGCGTGGTGGACGAACAGCGCGCGCTGCGTGCGCGTGACACGGTGCTCGAGCAAGCCGTGCGCGACGTCAAGCACTACCAGCACGAGCGTTTCCAGCACACCTATGCCGACCTGCTGGACACGCCGCGCTATGCCAAGACGACGCGCTACTTTCTCGAAGAGCTCTACGGGCCCGATGATTTCAGCAAGCGCGACGCGCAGTTTGCGCGTGTCGTTCCCGGCCTGGTGCGACTGTTTCCGCATGAGGTGGTGCTCACGGTGCAGACCCTCGGCGAGTTGCATGCCCTTTCCGAGACCCTGGACACCGCCATGGCGCGCTGCGTGCCGGCGCGCACACTGAGCCTGGCGGACTACGCCGCGGCGTGGCAGGCGGTGGGGCGGCCGGACGAACGCGAGGCGCAGATCATGCTGATGCGCCGCGTCGGCGACGCGCTGGATGCGTACACGCGCAACCCCTTCCTGCGGCACAGCCTGCGCCTGATGCGCGGCCCGGCGCGCGTGGCCGGCCTGGGCGAGCTGCAGAACTTCCTGGAACGCGGTTTCGACACCTTCAGGGAAATGCACGGCGCGAAGGAGTTCCTCGACACCGTGGTGCGGCGTGAACGCGAACTCGCCGCGGCGCTGTTCGACACCGCACCCAGCGCGTGGGACACGATGTTCCCGTAGGCCGGCGCTCAGGCCCCAGAACAGCACCGTCATCAGCTGCAGCGCCTGGCGCACCACCGGCTTAGGCAGATGTTGGTCCGGCGCATGCTGCGAGCAGCCCGGGTAGCTGTGCGGCACCCATAGCGTGGGCAGCCCCACGCCTTCGGCGAAGACATCGTTGGGCAGTGAGCCACCGGTTGGGCAGCAGCGCGGGTGCCTGGCCGGTGCTGCGCTCGATCGACGCCATGGCAAAGCGCACCCAGGCGTTGTCCGGGTCCAGCCGCGTCGCCTGCATGACCACAGGGTCGCCGACCTCGATGTCGCCGACGAAGCGAGAGAAGTCGAGTCCCTTTCTCATGGCTGCCGCTCCATGAGCGGGAAGATCGGCTTCAACCGGACCTACGCGCCAGACACCGGAGGGGCTCGCGGCTCAGGCATCGTCGTCGTCACGTGCTCCGGTTCGTTCCTTAGCTCGCTACTGCGCCGAACAGCCAGTGCCAGCCAGTCGCTGTGACCAGGCCCAGCGGAATGCCCAGCCCGATCATCAGCGACACCAGACGCGGTGCCAGGTTCGCCTGCGCGGCGACAATCCCGGCGCCGATCATCGGCGGCATCGCGGCCTCGATCACGCTCACGTTGCTCGTCATGTCGGGCGCCGCACCGAACAACCACAACAGCCCCACGACGAGCGCCGGCGCCAAGACGAGCTTGTAGCCCAGCCCCAGGGCCAGTGCGGGGGCATGCTCTCGAACTGCGTCCAATCGCAGCTGCATGCCAACCGACAGCAGCGCAAGTGGCGCCAGCGTGTCGCCAATGCGCGCCAGTGCCATGTCAATTGGCTGTGGGAAAGGTAGCGGCCGCAGCAGTAGAGCAAGTGCGAGCGCGATTACGGGCGGGAAGGTCAATACGCGGCGCAGCATCTCTCGCCCGCCAACGCGCGGTCCGGCGGCGTACCAAGCCGCCGCAGCCACGCCCAGCGTCGACAGCGCGAGGTAGGAACCGAGTTGGTCGATCAGAAGGCCCAGCCCGAGCCCTTCACGACCATGCAAAGTTTCGATCATT
>DASQFA010000077.1:0-3970 GCA_035633375.1 Rubrivivax sp. | reverse complement strand
GAGCCTTGTGGGTGGCCTGGCCGTGCGGCTTGCTGCAGTCGGCGCTGGTGGTGGCGGCGTTGGCCAACACGGCCTGGGGCGGCGCGGCGGCAATGGCCGGTTTTGCTGCCGCCAGCGCTGCCGGCCTGAGCCTGGCGCCCTGGGCCTTTGCGCGCCTTGCGGGCACCGGCGTCGGCACGCTGCAGGTCAACGCCTGGGCCGTGCGCTTTGCCGGTGCGGCGCTGGCCGCTGTGTCCGCCTGGGCCCTGGGCCACGACCTGTTCCACCGCTTCGTCGCCTACTGCCTGTCCTGAGCCTGCTTGACGCAGGCGCAGCAGGCACGGCAGCAACGAAATGCGCCCGTCAAGACGGGCGCTTCAAGGATCGCAGACTCGCCGTCGCGTCAGGGCAGTGGCCTGCCGCGAGGCGCCGCTTCTTGCCGGCTTACTTCTTCGCGGCGGGTGCCGAGGCGGGCTTGCCATCGGCGGGTTTGGCGGCAGCGGCCTTGGCTGCCGAAGCGGAGGCAGCCGGCTTGGCGGCGGCCTTGGGTGCCGAAGCGGCAGCGGCAGGCTTGGCATCGGTGGCATAGGCGCCGGCAGTGAAGGCGGTGGCGATCAAGGCGGCCAATAGCTTGTTCATGGTGGAGATTCCCAGTTGGTTTTTGGCCAGAGGTTGCTCCTCTCCCTTCGAGAGGCCTGCGCTTCAACGCCGCCATGCGTAAGTCGGTTGACAGGCGCCGTAACATAAAATGCGCTCCTTTTCCACCCGACCATCGACACGTCACAGCGGAGACTTCCCATGTACCAGCACATCAAGGTGCCCCAAGGCGGGCAGAAGATCAGCGTCAACGCGGACTATTCACTGAACGTGCCCGACCAGCCGATCATTCCCTACATCGAAGGCGATGGCACCGGTTTCGACATCACGCCGGTGATGATCAAGGTGGTGGATGCGGCGGTGGCCAAGGCCTACGCCGGCAAGCGAAAGATCCACTGGATGGAGATCTATGCCGGCGAGAAGTCGACGCGCATCTACGGCCCCGATGTCTGGTTGCCCGAAGAAACGCTGCAGGTGCTGCGCGATTACGTGGTGTCGATCAAGGGCCCGCTGACCACCCCGGTGGGCGGTGGCATCCGCTCGCTCAACGTGGCGCTGCGCCAGGAGCTCGACCTGTATGTCTGCCTGCGGCCGATCCAGTACTTCAAGGGCGTGCCCAGCCCGGTGAAGGAGCCGGAGAAGACCAACATGGTGATCTTCCGCGAGAACTCCGAAGACATCTACGCCGGCATCGAATACGAAGCCGAGAGCGACAAGGCGAAGAAGATCATCAAGTTCCTGATCGAGGAGATGAAGGTCACCAAGATCCGCTTCCCCAATACCTCGGGCATCGGCATCAAGCCGGTGTCGCGCGAAGGCACCGAGCGGCTGGTGCGCAAGGCCATGCAGTACGCCATCGACAACGACAAGCCCTCGGTGACGCTGGTGCACAAGGGCAACATCATGAAGTTCACCGAGGGCGGCTTCCGCGACTGGGGCTATGGCCTGGCGATGAAGGAGTTCGGCGCTCAGCTGGTCGACGGCGGCCCGTGGTGCAAATTCAAGAACCCGAAGAGCGGCAAGGACATCGTCGTCAAGGACGTCATCGCCGACGCCTTCCTGCAGCAGATCCTGCTGCGCCCGGCGGAGTATTCGGTCATTGCCACGCTCAACCTGAACGGCGACTACGTGTCCGATGCACTGGCGGCGCAGGTGGGTGGCATCGGCATCGCCCCGGGCGCCAACCTGAGCGACACCATCGCCATGTTCGAGGCCACGCACGGCACCGCCCCCAAATACGCCGGCAAGGACTATGTCAACCCGGGCTCCGAGATCCTGTCGGCCGAGATGATGCTGCGCCACATGGGCTGGTTCGAGGCTGCCGACCTGATCATCAGCTCGATGGAAAAGTCGATCCTCAGCAAGAAGGTGACCTATGACTTCGCGCGCCTGATGGAGGGCTCGACACAAGTCTCCTGCTCGGGCTTCGGGCAGGTCATGATCGACCACATGTGATCTCGTTTCACGGCGTCTCGTGACGCCCCATAAGCCCCTGATTTTGTTGAAGAAATCAGGGGCTTTTGCTTTTCAGCTCGTCTCACGGACGACCACGAAATCCCGCCACTTTGGAGGGGAAATTGACGGGAGTCGCGGAGGAAAAACCTCCAAATTCCTCCATTTGGAGGTGGCCGAAAGCAGACGAGAGAAGACGCATGAGACTGAGCAACTACACCCTGTCCCCGACCCGGATCAACAACGCCAAGGCCAAGGACAAGCTCTACAAGCTGAGCGACGGCGGCGGTCTTTTCGTCGAGGTCAGCCCCGCCGGACTGAAGACCTGGCGATACCAGTACCGGTTTGGCGGAAGTCGGCGCGACGTCAAGATCGGCCGCTATCCCGAGGTCGGCGTAGCGGACGCACGTGAGCGCCACTTCGAACTGAGAGCTCTGCTGGAGCGGGGCATTGATCCGGCTGATGCACGTCGCCAGGAGTTGAGCGAGCGAAAGCAAAGGGCCGCCGACGCTGTGGCGCCGGCAGACGAGTTCGAGACGTTCTCTAAGCGCTGGGTCCGCGAACGGTTGATGACCAAGTCGGATACCTACCGGAAGCAGGTCGAGTCGCGTCTCGAGCGTTTCGTGTGGCCGACGATCGGATCCAAGGGGCTGATCGCGGTTCGTCCGGCCGACGTTCTGGAGATCATCGAAGCGGTTCGGGCCACACCCAAGACGGCCGAGGGTGTCAGGGCCATCATCCAGCAGATCTATAACTACGCGATCCAGAAGCTGCTGGTGGATGTGAATCCTGCGCTGCCGCTGCGCGGCGTAATCGAGGTGCCGCCGGCCGAGCACCATCGCCACCTGAGCGAGCCCGAGTTGGGCGCTTTCTGGCGGGCTGTCGAACGGCAGGGAGCGCACTTCGTGACCATTGCATCGACGAAGCTACTGATGTACAGCATGTGCCGGAAGTCCGAGGTCCTGCGCGCTCGTTGGCGAGAGTTCGACCTGGAGAAGGGGCAGTGGGACCTGCCAGCCGAGCGCATGAAGATGAAAGAGCCGCACCGCGTCTACCTGTCGAGGCAGGCGGTCGAGTTGTTGACCCTTTTGAAGGCCCTGGGATCGGAGCCGCAGGCTTACGTGTTCCCGTCGATCCTGCGGTCATCAGTGCCGCTCGGCGAGGCGACATTGAATCACTTCTTCAAGCGACTCGACTTCGGCGTTGCGGACTTCTCACCCCACGGTACGCGCGGTACGGCGGCGACGCTGCTGCGCGAGCATGGGTTCGGTCGGGATGTGGTGGAACTGCTGCTGGCTCATGCCGAGACGTTCATCGCGGAGTTCCCTTCGACGTTCTGAAGTATTCACTTCCACAGGTTGCACAGGCACAAGAGAGGCTGCCACCGTCGCATCTGAAGGATAGTCCAGTCACTACAACGATGCGTGGCAACTGCGCGATCGCAGCTACCTGCTTACCGACGACCCCAACTTCAACCCCGAGCACGACATCGTCATCGCAGGCGATCAGCCGCGGTCTTTGTGATCAACGGCAATCCGTCACGTGCCGGCGAATACGCGCAGGCCCATCAGAGGGCTCGTTCACGGGCTTCAGTCTCAAGGTCAGGTGTGTGCCACATTTCTGCCGGACAGCGGCGCACAGCGAGCACCGGCAGGCGACCCTGAAGAGACGTCCGCTGTCCTGATCTCGCCGCCCGAGAGATGCTATGTGGGACTGACCAGGCGACCCCGTTGGACTACAACGGGAATCTCCAAACCTCTGAACGAAGGAGCCGGAAATGCAGACGACCCAGACAACCCCACAAGGCAAGGATACGGCGAGCCAAAGTGACTTGCACGTGAGCTTCGAGTTGGCCGACAAGAAGTGGAAGTTGAGCCTCAGCGACGGCCGGCGCAGCCCGAGCCGCTATACCGTGGACGCTGGCGACACCGTCGCAGTGCTG
>DASQFA010000076.1:0-3425 GCA_035633375.1 Rubrivivax sp. | reverse complement strand
AGCATAACTCCACCCAACCCGGTCGCAGCGCCGGCGCGTCGACCCGGCGATGCCTCAGCTGGGCGTGGGCGTGCCCGACATGCGATCGTATTTCAGGAAGTACTTGCGCGCGAAGGCGACGAGCTGGTTCTCGGTGGCGCGTTCGATGACTTCCCAGCCTACGATCTGCTTGCCCGTGGACTCACGGTGCTTTTCGACGTAGTGCCGAAAGTCGGCCAGCCCGGTCTTCGGGCCCACCACCAGCACTTCGGGCACGCCGGCCAGGGCATCGCACACACCAGCGTAGAACTCGTGCTCGGTGCGCACGCTGCTGCCGTGCTGACGCGTGTGATGGGAGTGCGCCTTGACCTTCTGCGACTGGATGTGCTCGGCATCGAAGTGCAGGATCTGGGCGCCTTGGTGGTCGACCCAGGCCACGGCATGGAACATCGTCATCGCTTCTTCCTTCGGTTTCGAGTGCTCGAGATGTCAACGGCCGACCGATTGCTCGCGACGGCCCTCGCAGGGCACGCAGCGCAAGGCCCAGGGCTCGACCTTCAGGCGGTCGAAGGCGATGGCCTCGCCGCAATTGCTGCACAGACCGAAACGCTCGTCCTTCAGGCGCAGCAACGCGGCGCTGACGGCGCCCAGCTCGACGAGCTCGCGGTCGCTGATGGCCATGTCGAGCTCACGCTCGGCCTCGCGGTGCGACACATCGTCGCTGTCCTGCGCGAGCACGTCGCGCGCATGCTCCGCGCGCGACAGCCCGCCCTGATGTTCGACCAACCGGCGGTCCAGCTCATGCTGGCGGCGCAGCAGTGCGGCTTCGAGCAGGGCACGCTGCCCGAGGGTCAGATGGGAACTCATGGCACATGTCTCCTCGAATTGCTCTCAGTGGCACCATGCTGCGCCCTGGCCTGGGCCGCCGCGTTGCGTTCAATCAAACACCTGGCATTCATGCGAGGCGCGCCATGCCGGACCAGAGTGCTGTCGCCAGTCAAGCGCCTGGGCCAGAGGCCGCGTCAGCCTGCCCCGATGGAAGCACTCAGGTCGTCCTCCACCACGCTGCTGCCCGCTGTGGCCTACCTGCTGACGGGTACCCTCGAACCCATTGGCGAGCTAGACTGCGCCGCACCGAAATCCGAAGCGAGTATTCATGCCCCTGCTCACCGGCGTCCGCGTGCTCGACTTCGGCCGCTTCATCGCCGGCCCCTACTGCGCCGCGCTGCTGGGCGACCTGGGCGCCGACGTGTTCCGCATCGAGCGCGTCGAGGGTGGCGAAGACCGCAGCGTGCCGCCGGTGGCCGACACTGGCGACGGCGGGCTGTACCTGCAGATGAACCGCAACAAGCGTTGCCTGACGCTCGACCTGGCCAGCCCCGCCGGCCGGCGCATCGTGCGCCAGCTGGTCGAGACGGCCGACGTGGTGATCGCCAACCTGCCGCCGGCCACGCTGCGCCAGCTGGGCCTGGACTACGACACGCTGTCGACGCTGAATCCGCGCATCGTGCTCGCCACCGCCACCGCCTATGGGCCCGGCGGCCCGTACAGCGAGCAGGCCGGCTTCGATGCCATCGGCCAGGCGTTGAGCGGCGCGATGTTCATGTCGGGCCTGCCCGATGCACGCGCCAAGATCCCGGCGGCGCCTGTATACAGCCCGCAGCAGGCGCTGGACGACCCGCACATCCGCGCGGCCGGGCTGTTGTGCGAGCGGCCGATCAGCGGCAGTGCGCAGCGCGCGCCGCTGGCGCCGCACCCGGTGGAGATGTCGGTGGATGCCGCCGTGTTCGAGCGCCCCGCGCCCACACTCGGGCAGCACACGCAGGAGATCCTGGCCACCCTCGGCTACGACACCGAAGCCATTGCTGCGCTGCGCGCGCAGGGCGTGGTCTGATGGCGGCCGGCGCGCTGCCGGAAAAGGCGGCCGCCTGGCCCGCGGGCCTGGCCGAGGCCTATCCCGCCCTGGCCGACATGCCCGAAGCGCTGCGCGCACTGGGCTGGCCGCACGAGGCGCCGGCCGTCGAGGTGCCGGCCGGCACGGTGCTGTTCGAGGAGCAGGCGCCTTGCCAGGGATTCCCGCTGGTGCTGGCCGGCGAGGTGCGTGTGGCGCGCGGCTCGACGCAGGGCCGCTCGCTCGAGCTGTACCGCGTGGGCCCGGGGGAGCTGTGCGTGGTCTCGGCCAGCTGCCTGTTCGGCAGCAGCGCGCTGTCGGCGCATGGCGCGGCCACCGTGCCGACGCGGCTGTGGCTGCTGTCGCCGGCCGGCTTCGAGCAGTGGCTGGCGCACGCGCCGTTCCGCCGCTTCGTCTTCGGCATGTTTGCCGATCGGCTGGCCGATCTGATGTCGCTGGCCGAAGCGGTGGCCTTCCAGCGGCTCGACCAGCGCCTGGCGGCCGCGCTGCTGGGCCATGGCCCGGCAGTGCTGAGCACGCACCAGGCGCTGGCCGACGAACTGGGCACCGTGCGCGAGATCGTGACGCGGCTGCTCAAGCGCTTCGAGCAGGCCGGCTGGGTGAGCCTGGCGCGCGAGCGCATCGAGCTGCGCGACCCGGCGGCGTTGCGCGCCATGGCCAGCGGCGATGCGCCGGGCCGGTGACCCAGGTCACAGACCCTACAACCCGGCCGCCGCATACTGCCTGCACACCGCGCCACTTGCCGTGGTGATGCAGGAGCAGGACATGAAGACGAACGAAGGAACCCTCGACCGCGTGTTGCGCGTCGCTGCCGGGCTGGTGCTGATTGCCTTGACGCTGACCGGTACCATCGGCGTGTGGGGCTGGATCGGCGTGGTGCCGGTGCTCACCGGGCTGATCGGCTGGTGCCCGGCCTACACGCTGCTGGGCATCAACACCTGCCCGATGAAGGCGGGCTGAGCCGGGTCGCCGGTGGGCTGGCGGTAGCGGCATGGCCGCTGGCCCTGGCATGCCCGGGCGGCTGGCGCTGGCCTACTTGTGCTCGCGCGTCAGGTGCGCCGATGAGGTGGCCGTGGCCACGAGTTCGCCCTTCTCGGTGAACAGCTCGGCCTTCAGGAAGGCCACCGTGCGCCCGGCTTTGACGATCGCGCCCACCGCGGTGAAGCGCCCCGCGCGCGCCGGGCGCAGGAAGCTGACGTTGATGTCGATCGACGACACGCGCACCTTGTAGCCTTCGATCGCCAGCACCGCATGCGCCATCGACGCGTCGAGCATGGCGGTGATGAAGCCGCCTTGCACGATGTCCACCGTATGGCAGAACGCGGTGCCGATGTCGAACTCCATGCGAAGTTCCTTGCGCTCGGGCGCAAAGGCCAGCACGCGGCCCTTGAGCGTCTGGATGACGGCGGGCTGGTGACTGTTCATCTGCTCGACGATGTCGTCGTGGCTCATGGGTGCATCCTTTGGCCTATGCCCTTTCCCGCCAAGCGGGCGCATGCTCACTCGGGGCGGCCCTGCGTGCTCATCGGCACCA
>DASQFA010000075.1:0-8768 GCA_035633375.1 Rubrivivax sp. | reverse complement strand
GTTGACCCAGCCCACCTTCGGATGCTGCTTCAGGTGCCGGGCGATGGCCAACGTGTTGTCGCTGATGCGGTCCACGCGCAGCGCCAGCGTCTCGATGCCTTGCAGGATCAGCCAGGCGTTGAAGGGCGAGATCGCCGCGCCAATGTTGCGCAGCGGCACCACGCGCGCGCGGCCGATGTAGGCCGCCGGGCCCAGCGCGTCGGTGTAGACCACGCCGTGGTAGCTGACGTCCGGCTCGTTCAGCCGCTTGAAGCGCGCCTTGTGCTGTGCCCAGGGGAACTTGCCGCTGTCGACGATGGCGCCGCCGACCGCGGTACCGTGGCCGCCCAGGTACTTGGTCAGCGAATGCACGACGATGTCTGCGCCATGTTCGATGGGCCGGCTCAGGTAGGGCGTGGGCACGGTGTTGTCGACGATCAGCGGCACGCCGTGGCGGTGCGCGATCTCGGCCAGCCGGGCGATGTCGGTGACGTTGCCCTGCGGATTGCCCAGACTCTCGACGAACACGGCCTTGGTGCGCTCGTCGATCAGCGCATCCAGCTGCGCCGGCTGGCGGTAGTCGAAGAAGCGCGCGCTGATGCCGTACTGCGGCAGCGTGTGCGCGAACAGGTTGTAGGTGCCGCCATACAGCCCCGAGGTGGCGACGATGTTGTCGCCGGCTTCGGTGATGGTCAGGATCGAATAGGTCACCGCCGCCTGGCCTGAGGCCAGCGCCAGCGCCGCAATGCCGCCTTCCAGGGCGGCCACGCGCTGCTCCAGCACGTCCTGCGTGGGATTCATGATGCGGGTGTAAATGTTGCCCGGCACCTTCAGGTCGAACAGGTCGGCGCCGTGCTGCGCGCTGTCGAAGGCATAGGCCACCGTCTGGTACAGCGGCACGGCCGCGGCCTTGGTCTGCGGGTCGGGCTTGTAGCCGGCATGTACGGCGCGGGTTTCGAAGCGATGGGTGTCCTGGCTCATGGCGGCTCTGGCGCAGTGGAGAAGCAGCCAGGGTAGAAGCGCCGCGCTGCTTTTGGAACGACGCGTTGCGCATGTGCATATGCGTTCTGCGCCGATGCGCGCCAGCGCATAAGCAATCTCGAAAGCCTTCGTTCACGGCGGTGCGCGGTGCTCGAAGAATGCGCCGCAGTCATCACACAAGCCACGAAGGACGCCCACCATGATTCACCGCCGCCGCCTGCTCCAATCCGCCGCCCTGCTGGCCGCGCCTGCCTGGGCCGTCGCCAACACGCCGCCGCCGGTGCTGCGTTTCGGTGTGGCCACCGGCGGTGTCGGCAACCCGGTGCGCTGGGGCGGTAGCACCACCGCGCTGGTGCGCAACGCCGGCGAGATCGAGCGCGCGCTGGCCGCCGACGGCACCAAGGTGGAATGGATCTTCTTCAAGGGCGCCGGCCCGGCCGTCAACGAGGCCTTCGTCAACAAGCAGATCGACCTGGCCTGGCAGGGCGACCTGCCGTCGATCGTGCACCGTGCCAACGGTGTGAAGACGCGCATCCTGGTCGGCAGCGGCGTGCGTGCCGGCCTGTACCTGGCGGTGCCCACCGGCTCGGACATCACCAAGCTGGAAGACCTGCGCGGCAAGCGCGTGGCGGTGTTCAAGGGCACCAACCTGCACCTGGCGGCGGTGCGCGCGCTCGACGCGCACGGCCTGAAGGAAAGCGACGTGCGCCTGGTCAACTTCGACCTGGCCGGCGGCCAGGCCGCGCTGGCGGCCAAGGACATCGATGCCGCCTTCGGCTACGTGGAGCTTTTCGCGCTGCAGGACAGGGGCGCGGCCAAGGTCGTCTGGTCGGCACATGGGGACTCGTACCGTTTCACGCGGCAGCTGGTCATCCTGGGCCGCGACGAGTTCGTGCAACAGCATCCGCAGCTGGCGCAGAAGGTGGTGACCGCGCATGTCAAGGTGGCGCGCGAGTGGGCCGACGAAAGCCGCCGCGCCGACCTGTTCGAGGAATGGGGCAAGGCCGAGCAGCCGGCCGCACTGTGGCGGCAGGACTTCATCGGCCAGCCGCTGAAGGTGCGGCTGTCGCCGCTGCTCGACCCCTTCCTGGTGGCGCGCTATGAAGACGCGGCCGAAGAGGCCTTCCGGCTGAAGCTGATCCGCAGCAAGCCCGAGGTGAAGAGCTGGTTCGACCGGCGCTTCGTCGACGCGGCGATCCAGCAGCTGGGCCAGCAGGACTACTGGCCGGCCTACGGCGCCGACGGCAAGCTGCTCGGCAGCCAGTCGGTCGCGGCGGCGCGCTGATCGTGTCGGCAACCTGGCCGGTGGCCGCTGCCGACAAGGCGGCGGCCCTCCGTGTCTCCACGCAGGTCGTCGAGCTCGCGTCGCCGTGGCAGGCCTGGGGTTATCGCCTGCTGGCGCTGATGGTGCCGGCGCTCGTCGGGTTGCTGTGGTGGCTGTCGGCCGAGCGCGAATGGATCGCGCCGCAGGTGCTGCCGCACCCGGGGGAGGTGGGACGTGCGCTGCAGGAGGCGTTGCTCAGCGGTGCGCTGTGGGACAACCTGCGCATCAGCGCCTGGCGCGCGCTTGGCGGCTTTGCCGTCGGCGCCGGGCTGGGCCTGCTGCTGGGCGCGGCCATGGGCCTGTCGCCCACCGCCAAGGACTACCTGTACCCCCTCTTCAAGGCCTTCGCGCAAGTGCCGGTGATCGGCTGGCTGACGCTGCTGATGCTGCTGGTGGGCATCGACGAGGCGCTGAAGATCATCCTGGTCGCCAAGGCCGCGGCGGTGCCGGTGGCGATCAACACGCTCGAGGGTATCGAGAGCGTGCCCTCGCGCTGGGTCGAGGTGGCGCGTATCTGCGGCTACACACGGCCGCAGCTGTTGCGCCACGTGGTGCTCCCGGCGGCACTGGGCCCGATCTGGACCGGCCTGCGCTACGGGTTGACGCATGCCTGGCTGGCGCTGGTGGTGGTGGAACTGCTGGCCAGCAGCGAAGGCCTGGGCTTCATGATCGTCTACGGCCGCCAGCTGTTCCAGCTGGACGTGGTGCTGGCCGGCGTGGTGGTGGTGGGCTTCGTCGGCTATGCGCTCGACCGCGCGCTGGCCGCCGTCGAGGCGCGCCTGGGGCGCTGGCGCCGGGAGGCCTTCTGATGGCGGCGCTGTCGCGGGCGTTCCAGACAGTGCCGCGCCCGCTGCGCGGCTGGGTGCTGCCGGCGCTGCTGCTCGCGCTGTGGTGGGCGGCGCTGCACTGGCAGTGGACCACGTCGCCGCTGCTGGTGTCACCGCTGCAGGTGTGGGACAAGGCGGCGGCACTGGCGGCCGAAGGCGAGGTCTGGCGCGCGCTGGGCTCGAGCCTGCGACGCGACCTGCTCGGGCTGCTCATCGGGGCCAGCGCCGGCCTGCTGTTTGGCGGCGCGCTGGGTCTGTCACGCTGGACCGAGCGGCTGTTCGGCCCGAGCTTCCACACGCTCAAGCAGATCTCGCTGTTCGCCTGGCTGCCGCTGATTTCTCTTTGGTTCGGCCTGGGCGATCCGGCCAAGGTGGCCTTCATCGCACTGGCCTCGTTCTTCCCGGTGGTGCTGAACACCTTCGAGGGCATCCGCTCGACGCCGCCGGACCTGGTGGAAGTGGCGCGCGTGCTGCGCTTCAGCCGCGCGCAGCTGCTGACGCGCGTGGTGCTGCCGGCCGCCGCGCCGGCCATCTTCACCGGGCTGCAACTGGGGTTGATCTACGCCTGGCTGGCGACGCTGGGCGCCGAGTACCTGATGGTCGCCGGCCCCGGCATCGGCAGCCTGCTGGTCGACGGCCGCGACCACTTCTGGATGGACCAGGTGCTGTTCGGCGTGATCCTGGTCGGGGGGGTCGGCATCACGCTGAACTCGCTGGCGGCGATCGTCGAGCGCCGTGCGCTGGCCTGGCGCGGCCGCAGCGCAGGGCTGTATTGAAAGGGACAAGACATGAGCCGAGGCGGCCGCATCCACATCGAACACCTGAACAAGCAGTTCGTCGTCGACGGCGCACCGCTGCCGGTGCTGCGCAAACTGTCGCTGGACGTGGCGCCGGGCGAGTTCGTCGCCATCGTCGGCGCCAGCGGCTGCGGCAAGAGCACGCTGTTGCGGCTGATCGCCGGGCTGGAGCGCGAACACCAGGGCACGCTGCAGCATGACGGCACGCCCATCACCGGCACCAGCCTGGCGCGCGGGCTGGTGTTCCAGGAGCATCGCCTCTTCCCCTGGCTCACGGTAGAGGCCAATGTGCGCTCGGCGCTGCTGAACTCGGGCGTGCCCAAGGCCGGGCAGGCAGCGCTGGTGCAGCGGCACATAGACCTGGTCGGGTTGCAGGGCTTCGAGAAGGCCTGGCCGCACCAGCTGTCCGGCGGCATGGCGCAGCGCGTGGCCATTGCGCGTGCGCTGGTCAACCGGCCGCAGGTCCTGCTCTTGGACGAACCCTTCGGCGCACTCGACGCGATGACACGCGCGCGGCTGCAGCAGGAGCTGCAGCACATCTGGCGCACCGAGGGCATCACCATGATCCTGGTCACGCACGACGTCGACGAAGCGCTGTTCCTGGGCGACCGCGTGGTGGTGATGGAACCACGCCCCGGGCGCATCCGGCGTGTGCTGCACATCGACCTGCACCACCCGCGCGAGCGTACATCGCTGGTCTTCGCCGACCTGAAGCGCGAGGTGCTGGCCGAGCTGGGCGAACTGGCGCCGGCGTTGGCCGAGGCGGCCTGAACGCCGATGCGCCACGACGCCACGCGCGCGTTCCCCTGGTCGCTGCAAGTGCACGCGCGCGCCGTCGACCAGCGATGCGACAAGGGCCTGGCGATGAGCTCCAGCCCTTGCCGGCCAGCGCCCGAGTCCTTCGGCGGAGGCGCCACTTGCCGCCATTCGATACGCCCGCTGCCACGGCAGCTGAATTTCGCCGGTGGCCTCGGGGGCGTGATCCCGAGCCGGCCTGAGCTTGTCTTACCCACCAAGAGGAGAACCCCATGAGCAATCAAGTCCTGGAACGCCCGGCTGAGGCCGCATCGAACACGCTGGTCCTGCGCCGGGTGGCCGGCCGCCTCGGCGCCGAGGTGCGCGGCCTGCGCCTGGGCCCCGACCTGCCGGCGGCCGAGTTTGCCGCGCTGAAGCAGGCGCTGCACCGCCACAAGGTGCTGTTCTTCCGCGGCCAGCATCAGCTGGACGATGCCACGCACCAGGGGTTCGCGGCCCGCTTCGGCCCACTGGTGCCCCACCCGACGGTGCCCTCGCGCGACAAGACGCAGATTCTGGAGCTGGACTCGTTGCATGGCGGGCGCGCCGACTCCTGGCATACCGACGTCACCTTTGAAGCCGACTTCCCGGCGCTGGCGGTGCTGCGCGCGGTGAAGATTCCGCCGGTGGGCGGCGACACCGTCTGGGCCAACACGGTGACGGCCTACGAGAGCCTGAGTGAGCCGCTGCGCGCGCTGGCCGACACACTGTGGGCCGTGCACGGCAACGACTACGACTACGCCGCCACGCGCAGCGAGCCCGACGACGAGGGCCGCCGCCGCTATCGCGAAGTCTTCGTCTCCAGGCTGTTCCAGGCCGAACACCCGGTGGTGCAGGTGCACCCCGAGACCGGTGAGCGTGCGCTGATCCTCGGTCACTTCGTGAAGAAGCTGCTGGGCTACAACGGCCACGACGGCGCCCACCTGCTGGCCGTGCTGCAGGCCCACGTGACCAAACTGGAGAACACGGTGCGCTGGTCCTGGGCCGAGGGCGACGTCGCCATCTGGGACAACCGGGCGACGCAGCACTACGCCATCAACGACTACGGCGACGCGCACCGCATCGTGCGCCGCGTCACCGTGGCCGGCGGGCCTGGCGAGGCGGTCGACGGCCAGCGCAGCCGGGTCGTGGGTGCCACGCAAGCCGCAGCGCAGACCGGCCTGGAATCGACCTGAACGCCGCGGGCCGCGTCGCGCGGCTACGATGCGGCGCATGCTCGACCAGCCGATTTACGTTGCCTGCCTGTGTGCGGCTTGGTGCCGCCTGTGCGACGACTACGCGCCGGTGCTGGAGCAAGTGGCAGGCGAGCTCGCCGCGGCCGGCGTGCCGCTGCGTTGGCACTGGATCGACATCGAGGACGAAGCCGTTCTCGTCAGCGACTTCGATGTCGAGACATTCCCGACGATCGTCATTGCCGATGCGCAGCACGTGCGCTTCGCGGGGCCGCTGACGCCACAGGCCGACACCTTGCGCCGGCTTCTGCGCGCCCTGGTAGTCGAGGCCCCGCCCGGTAGGGCGTGGCCCACGCTGGCGTCGCCGGTAGAAGCCTTTGCACAGCGGCTGCGGGCGCATTCCTCCCCGGATGGTCGCGCCCGCTGAGGCGTCTGCCATTGGCGTGCCGTGGCCGGTGCGGCTGCAGCCCGGCGACGACCTGCGCCTGGCACTGCAGGCCGTGGTCGCGGCACAAGTATGTGCCGCTGCATTCGTGCTGGCCGGCATCGGCAGCCTGCGCGGCGCGCAGCTGCGACTGGCCGGGGCGGAGCAGCCGATCACACTGTCAGGTGATGTGGAGTTGCTCAGCCTTTGCGGCAGCATCGCGGCCAACGGCTCGCACCTGCACATGAGTGTGGCCGATGCCAGCGGCCGCGTGCTGGGCGGCCATGTCGCGCCGGGCTGCATCGTGCGCACTACGGCCGAGGTGTTGCTGCAGCTGCTGCCAAGCTGGGACTTCAAGCGTGAAACCGATGCCCGCACCGGTTGGGCCGAGCTGGTGATCCGGCGGCGGGGCTGACTCCCGGCGCAGCCGCGGCCGGTACTTCCGGCGACATTCGCTTTGCGCATGTATTGCATTGGATAAATTCGTTCACAGGCGCCCCGGCGCCGCGCAGCATCACGGCTCCACGGCAAGGAGTCCGACCCATGAGCATCGCCGCCGTTCTCGCCCGCGAGACCTGTGCCGCCTGCGGCGCGGGTGCCGCGCGGCTGCTGATCGTGCCCGGGCTGAACGACAGCCCGCCCGGCCATTGGCAGAGCTGGTTGCAGGCCAGCCACCGCGATGCCGTGCGCGTGGTGCAGCGCGACTGGCAATCGCCGCAGCTCGAACGCTGGTCGGCGCGCATCGGCTCGACGCTCTCGCGCACCGGCGGTGGCCCCTGGATCGCAGTGGCGCACAGCTTCGGCGTGCTGGCGCTCGCGCGGCACCTTGTGGACGAGCCATCGTCGCCCCTGGTGGCTGCACTGCTGGTCGCCCCTGCCGACCCGGATCGGTTCGGCGTGGCCGAATCCCTGCCCGCGCGGCGCCTGCCGCTGGCCAGCACCATGGTGCTCAGCCGCACCGACCCCTGGCTCAGCTTGGCCGCCGGCCAGCGCTGGGCGGCCCGCTGGGGAAGCCATATGGTGGACCTGGGCGACGCCGGGCACATCAATCCGGCGGCCGGCTTCCGCAGCTTGCCCTTTGCCGGGCGCTGGGTCACGGCGGTCGAGCAACGGCTGGCACGCGAGGCACGCTCGGAGCCGGCTTGTCTTGCCGAACGGACTGTAGCTGCGCAGTCGCAAAGCGCATAAGCAACGACGTTTTCATTCGTTCTCCTGCGCGGACTGCATTCCTAGCATGCCGGCCTTGCCTTCCACTCCCAGGAATCGACCCATGACCCGCTTCTCGTTCGCCCGCCGCCTGGCCCTGCTCGGCACCTTCGCCCTGGCCGCCGGGGCCGTGGCAGCCAAGGACATCACCCTGCTGAACGTCAGCTACGACCCGACGCGTGAGTTCTACGTCGACTTCAACAAGGCCTTCGCTGCGCACTGGAAGGCCAAGAGTGGCGACAACGTCATCGTCAAGCAGAGCCACGGTGGCTCGGGCAAGCAGGCGCGCTCGGTCATCGACGGGCTGGAGGCCGACGTGGTGACGCTGGCGCTGGCCTACGACATCGACGAACTGCACGACAAGGCCAAGCTGATCCCGGCCGACTGGCAGAAGCGCCTGCCGCAGAACAGTTCCCCCTACACCAGCACCATCGTGTTCCTGGTGCGCAAGGGCAACCCGAAGAACATCAAGGACTGGGACGACCTGGTCAAGCCCGGCGTGTCGGTGATCACGCCCAACCCCAAGACCAGCGGCGGTGCGCGCTGGAACTACCTGGCGGCCTGGGGCTACTCGCTGAAGAAGACCGGCGGCGACCAGAAGAAGGCGCAGGAGTTCGTGGCCGCGCTGTTCAACAACGTGCCGGTGCTCGATTCGGGCGCGCGCGGCTCGCTGATCACCTTCACCGAGCGCGGTGTTGGCGACGTGTTCATTAGCTGGGAGAACGAGGCTTTCCTGGCCAGCAAGGAGCTGGGCCCGGACAAGTTCCAGATCGTGGTGCCCAGCTTGAGCATCCTGGCCGAGCCGCCGGTGACGGTGGTGGACAAGAACGTGGACCGCAAGGGCACGCGCGAGGTAGCCACCGCCTACCTGCAGTACCTGTACACGCCCGAAGGCCAGGAGCTTGCCGCAACCAACTACTACCGGCCGATCGACCCGAAGGTGGCGGCCAAGCACGACAAGCAGTTCACCAAGGTGAGCCTGTTCAACATCGACGATGTCTTCGGCGGCTGGGCCAAGGCGCAGAAGACTCACTTTGCAGACGGCGGGGTGTTCGACCAGATCTACACCAGGAAGTGAGCTTCGGTTAATTGTTTATCGCATAAACAAGCACGAATTCATTCGTTTCCCGTCGCTGGCGCGCTGCCTAGCATGCGCGCCAGTTTCCATTTCCTGGATAGCCATGCCCTGCCTGACCTGTTTCCGTGGCCGCCGCGCCTTGCTGGTGGCCACGCTGGCCCTCGGGTCCAGCCTGTCCGCCTGGG
>DASQFA010000074.1:0-2795 GCA_035633375.1 Rubrivivax sp. | reverse complement strand
CCCTGCTGGCGTTGATCCAGCCAGGGCCAGAGGATTGACACACGTCGGGCGCCGCACTCGCATGTCAGTTTTCCACCGCGCTTCGCGCGACCCGCGACGCATGAAACGGGAGTCAAATAGCGGTGCGGCGTCCGGCGGCGGTCCATGTGCCATACAAGGGCACAGGGCCTGCAACCACCGCGCTGCTCGGCGGCGAGATCGACTACATCTTCGAGGCGCTCGGCAGCGCTGCGCCGCACATCCGCAGCGGCAAGCTGCGTGCGATCGCGGTCACCTCGGCCAAGCGCTCTCCCTCGTTCCCCGAAATCCCGACCGCGGCCGAGTCGGGCCTGCCGGGCTTCGAAATCACCTCTTGGTACGGACTGTGGGTGCCGGCCGGCACCCCCCCGGCCCTGGCGCAGCGCCTGCATGCGCTGGTCGTCAAGGCTTTCGAGGAGCCGGAGATCCGGGAGCTCTGGTTCAAGCTCGGCGCCGACCCCGGCGGCATGCCGCCCGACGGCTCCGCCACTTTCGTGCGCGGCGAAGTCCAGAAGTGGGGCAAGGTGGTTCGCGAAGCGGGGATCACGATCGAGTGAGGGGCGCCGCCTCGCAGGTGTCTACCGATGCAGTCCCGCCGGAAGATCTCCTGCGGCAGGTCCTCGGTGCTGAACACCCCGCTGATCTGGCTGAGCGCGTGGTGCCCGAGGCGCACTTCCTCGGCCAGCAGTTCGAGCGCGGCGTTGCGCCGTACGGGCTGCTCGCGGGCGTGTTCGATGTGGCCATGCGTGCGCCGCAGCGCCTCCGGGCTTGCGCCGGTGCGTGCCGACCGCGCGATCGTGCCCGGCGGCAGCGCTGCCCGATGCTCGCCCCCGAACCGTGTCCGCCTGAGGTGTTGGCGTGATGCCTGCGCGAACGACTGCATTCTGGCGACCAACTCCGTCCAGTGAATGTCGCTTCTGAAGGATCGAGGGCAGGTCTGGACGAAATCAAGGTCGATGCCTTAGGTCTGCTGGTTGCATTGACGCACGAGAGATCAGCCCTGGCCGGCATGGCATTGCTGCGGCATCCGAAAGCGCGAGCGCTCGCGTTGCAGGTCGCTCAGACTGCAACCTGCACCTGCAATTGCACCGGGTCCAGCACAAGATAGCTGGCAAAGCGTCCGGTCTTCCGATCCCCGTCGTCGCTGACGATGATGACCCGCTCCGCGCCATTGATGACGGCCGGGCACACCCCTTCCGCCCGCTCAAGACCCCGTAAATCTGGAACGGTGACACGGCGCGCTGGAGTCCCGCGCTGACCGCTCCAGAGCCAGAGATCAAATTCCGCGCTCCGACGCGACACCGGGCCGCCAACCACCAGATACGCGCCCAAGGCGGGAACGTAGGACAAAGCACGAATCCCGTGGCCGCCAAGATCCAGTTCCTCGAGCACGGCCGCAATCCGGGGTGTCTCGTCCGATTCGAAGATTCCAGAAGGGTTCTCAATGCTGGCGACGAGCGCCTGGCCGTCATGCAATGGGCTGCGAAAGCCAATCAGCAGTCTCTCCTGGTCGGGGCTGATTTCCAGTCCTTCGATATTGAGCCCACCGCTGGCCTTGACATCCTTCGTTCGGCCAGCCTCAGCCAGCACCGGATGTCTTGCCGTCAGGGCGCTCTTCAATCCTTCGATGACCTTGGGGTCCACCACCCGGTCGCCGTCGATCCGGAACCGAACCAGCTTCTCACGGGACTTCATTTCGTCGCCGTCGTCATCGCGCGAGTGCGATGTGATGGCGTAGACAAAACCCGCCCGGTCGAGAGCGAGTCCCTCCAGGTCATCGAGCTTCCAGAATTCACTGAACATTTGAAACAGTCCAGCCGTCAGCGCCATCGTGTGGACACTGCCGTCGGCGCCAATGGTGACCAAGCTCAAGGGGTGGTTCTTCTCGTCCTCCACCACAAGAAAGCGCCCATCCGGCAATTGCTGGATCGCCGACGGCTCATACAGCCCCGTCAAGGGCCGGAAAGCAGGCGTTTCATCATTTGTCATATTTGTCATCCTGACATTTTCCACCCAGGTCGATCAATCCACGCGATCGATCGAAGGTTGGCCGCAGCAAGTGCTCGGAGGACGATCGCAGAAACGCAGCCGAAGTAGATCAGCAAGCTCAGGACGTCCCGCATGCGTCCATCGACCTGCATCATGGCGTTGCCGCGTTGCCGTTGGTCGACGAGACAGGCCCAGCATCTTGACTCGGCTAAGCTGTGTTGCCGCCTTTGGCGGCGGGGATCTGCGCTGCTGCATTGTTGGGTTCATTGAGCCGCGGGTCTGGATCAGAACCCCTGCCAGCGCTGTCACGGTTCCGTCACACTTTGCGCCTAGCGTCTGTGAACCCATGTCCGTCCCCACGCACCAGGCTGTCGTCACTTCCCGCAACGGACCTTGGGCCACGTTGCGCGTGCGTGGCCTGCTGCGCAACGCTGCGCTTGCAGCCAGGCTCGCGCAGGCCGGGGCCGACTCCATCGAGATCCGACTCGACACCGGCTCGGTGCGTGTGAGGTTGTCGAAGCAGCGCGCCGAGACGTTTTGGATCGAATGGCTGTCGGCCACCGTCGAGGCACATTTCGTTGCCAAGCCGCCGGCCCCGCCGCCAGTCGCTAATCGGCAACGCCCGGCTGTGCGACGTCTGCGTGCGCCGGAGTCAGCGACCGCCGCAGACAAGGCTGCCACTGGGGGAACGGATACAACCCACAGCACGCCCATAGCTCGGCTGTTGGCCGATCTCGGGGAAGACCGACCGATCGATGTCGAGCAAGGCTTGACGAGTGCGCAAGCCC
>DASQFA010000073.1:0-3992 GCA_035633375.1 Rubrivivax sp. | reverse complement strand
GGCGCCGCCGAAGGCCTGGATCGCGTCGTCGATGATGCGCAGCGCCATGATCGGCGCCTGCACCTTGATCATCGCGATCTCGAGTTGCGAGACCTTGTTGCCGACCTTGTCCATCATGTCGGCCGCCTTCAGGCACAGCAGGCGCGTCATCTCGATGTCGATGCGCGCATTGGCGATGCGCTCGTCCCAGATCGTCTGCTCGGCAATGCGCTTGCCGAAGGCCACGCGCGACTGCAGCCGCTTGACCATCTTCTCCAACGCCAGTTCGGCCGTGCCGATGGTGCGCATGCAGTGGTGGATGCGCCCCGGCCCCAGGCGGCCCTGCGCGATCTCGAAGCCGCGGCCTTCGCCGAGCAGCAGGTTCGATGCCGGCACGCGCACGTCCTTCAGCAGCACCTCGGCATGGCCGTGCGGCGCATCGTCGAAGCCGAACACCGGCAGCATGCGCACGACCTCGATGCCCGGGGCGTCCAGCGGCACCAGGATCTGCGACTGCTGCGAATGGCGCGGCGCGTCCGGATCGGTCTTGCCCATGACAATGGCGATCTTGCAGCGTGGGTCGCCCACGCCGGACGACCACCACTTGCGGCCGTTGATGACGTAATGGGCGCCGTCGCGCTGGATCGAGGTGGCGATGTTGGTGGCGTCGGACGAGGCCACCGCCGGCTCGGTCATCAGGAAGGCGGAGCGGATCTCACCGGCCAGCAGCGGCTGCAACCACTGGGCCTTGTGCTCGTCGCTGCCGTAGCGCGCCAGCACCTCCATGTTGCCGGTGTCGGGCGCAGAGCAGTTGAAGACCTCGGAGCCGAAGCCGACGCGGCCCATCTGCTCGGCGCACAGCGCGTACTCCAGGTTGGTCAGGCCGGCGCCCTGGTAGGGGCTGTCCGCGGGCAGTGAATCGCGCGGCAGGAACAGGTTCCACAGGCCGGCCGTCCGTGCCTTGGCCTTGAGTTCCTCGAGCACGGGCACAACCTGCCAGCGCTTGGCGCCGAAGCCTTCCATCTGCGCGTCGTAAGTCCCCTCGGCCGGATAGACGTGTTCGTTCATGAACGCGATCACGCGGTCGCGCCAGTAGCTCTGCTTTTCCGACATCGAGAAGTTCATGCGGTCTCCTTGGTTGTCGCGCGATCGCGGCGATGCGTGACAGTAGCAGAGGCGCAGCCTTCGGGTTGTCCCCAACGTGGCAGGCAGGCACTATGCTGCGCCACCTCACGCTCACAAGGCCGCCCATGCAATCCGTGCTGAAACAGTTCGACCTGAGTGGCAGAGTCGCGCTCATCACCGGCTCCAGCGCCGGCATCGGGCTGGCGCTGGCGCAGGGCCTGGCCGGCGCCGGTGCCGCAGTGGTGCTGAACGCGCGCAACGCCACCAAGCTGCAGGCTGCCGCCGCGGCGATGCGCGAACAGGGCGCCACGGTGCACGCGCTGGCCTTCGACGTCACAAATGCCCAGGCCGTGGCCGACGCGGTGGCGAAGATCGAGGCCGACTCCGGGCCGATCGACATCCTGGTCAACAACGCCGGCATGCAAAAGCGCACGCCGCTGCAGGACTTCGAGCAGGCCGACTGGCACCAGCTGATGCGCACCAACCTCGACAGCGTGTTCATCGTCGGCCAGGCGGTGGCACGGCACATGATCGCGCGCCGGCGCGGCAAGATCATCAACGTCTGCTCGGTGCAGAGCGAACTGGGCCGCCCGGGCATCGCGCCCTACACCGCCAGCAAGGGCGCGGTGAAGATGCTGACCAAGGGCATGGCCATCGACTGGGGGCCGCACGGCCTTCAGGTCAACGGCCTGGGGCCGGGCTACTTCAAGACCGAGCTGAACCAGGCGCTGGTCGACAACCCGGAGTTCAGCGCCTGGCTGGTGGGCCGCACGCCATCGCGGCGCTGGGGCGATGTCGAGGACCTGGTGGGTGCGGCGGTGTTCCTGGCCAGCGATGCCTCTCGCTTCGTCAATGGCCATATCCTGTATGTCGACGGGGGTGTCACCGCCCAGCTTTGAGTTCTCGGAAGAACAGGTCATTCACCGCAGAGCCGCGGAGGGCGCAGAGTTGACGCAGAGGAATTCAAGCAAGAGGTGTTTTCCTCTGCGGACCTCTGCGTACTCTGCGCCTCTGCGGTGAATGCATTCAAGGGGATTGCTTATGCAAGCGCTCGTCATCCACGCTCCCGGCGACCTGCGCGTCGAAGACATCGATACGCCCGAGTTGCTGCCGCACCAGCTGCAGGTGCGCGTGCGCGCCGGCGGCATCTGCGGCTCGGACCTGCATTACTTCCAGCATGGCGGCTTCGGCAGCGTGCGCATCAAGGAGCCGATGGTGCTGGGGCACGAGGTGGCGGGCAGCATCGAAGCCGCCGGCAACGCCGTGCAGGGTTTTGCCGCGGGCGAGCGTGTGGCCATCAGCCCGAGCCGGCCCTGCGGCCTCTGCCGCTACTGCCAGCAGGGCCTGCACAACCACTGCCTGGACATGCGCTACTACGGCAGCGCGATGCGCATGCCGCACGTGCAGGGTGCCTTCCGCCAACGCATCGTCTGCGACGCGAGCCAGGCGCACAGGCTGGCCGACCATGTCAGCGACGGCGAAGGCTCGATGGCCGAGCCGCTGTCGGTGGCGCTGCATGCCGTCAATCGCGCCGGGCTGCTGCTCGGCAAGAGCGTGCTGGTCACCGGCTGCGGGCCGATCGGCGCGCTGGTGGTGATTGCCGCTCGGCGCGCCGGCGCCACCCAGATCGTCGTCACCGACATGGCCGTGCAACCGCTGCGTGCCGCGCTGAAGGTGGGTGCCGATCACGCCCTCAACGTCAAGGAGCAACCCGACGCGGTGGCCGCCTTCACGGCCGACAAGGGCCAGTTCGACGTGCTCTTCGAAGCCAGCGGCAACGCGCGCGCGCTGGTTGGCGCCTTCGATGCGCTGCGCCCGCGCGGCATCATCGTGCAGCTCGGCCTGGGCGGCGAGATGACGCTGCCGATCAACACCCTCGTGGCCAAGGAGTTCGAGCTGCGCGGCGCCTTCCGCTTCCACGCCGAGTTTGCGGTGGCGGTGGAACTGCTGAACAAGCGGCTGGTGGACGTGAAGCCGCTGATCTCGGCCACGCTGCCCTATCGCGACGCGGGCAAGGCCTTCGCGCTGGCGGCGGACCGCTCACGGGCGATGAAGGTGCTTTTGAGCTTTGATTGAGGCGCGATGCGGTCGCCAAGTCGGTCGCTGCAACTGGCCGCTTTGCCTGGAGGCCGCGCAACATGCGTCGGCGCATGCCCTGAGAAAGCCGTCGAGAAGGGCCCGGCTCAGGCGCCATGGGTGCAACGAGCTGAAGCGGGGCGTGCGCGCTGTGGAAAGCGCACGCCGTACTTACGGGTATGGCCTTGCGCGCAGGTTCAGCGCGCGGATCGCTTCAGCTCACGCGATGCCCGCAGCCGCTTTCACTTCACTGATGAAAGCCTGCTCCTTGTCGCTCACGCGCACGCCACCAAAGCCCAGGAAGCCGCCTTCCTTGGAGGCCTCTGCGGCCTGCTGGGCCACGCCGACGATCATCTTCTTGTAGGCGTCGGCTTCCGCCGGCGACGCCTTTGCGGCCACCAGGGCGACGGCCGACTTGACACGTTCCAGCACGGCGTTCTTGAGGCTTTGCATCTGCTGCTCGCGCGGGCCTTCGCCCAGCAGCGTCTTCGGATCGGGCATGCCTGGAATGCTGCGGTCGGCCGCGAGCGCCGTGAACAGCTCCAGTGTGCTGTTCGACTTGAATGCCTCGGCCATGCCCTTTGCGCCGGCAAACGATTCCTTGATCGAGGAAAAAAGCCCCGACGGATCGGCTGCGGCGGTGCCGCCCGCGACGAGCGACGGCGTCAGACGCAGCAACGTCCATTCCTCGCCCGTGAAACTGTCCTGCTTGGCCATGATCGGCTCCTTCCATGCGTTGCTTTAGGGTTGTGGACGCGGCCTTCGCGGCCCGCCCGACGGCCCATCGGACCGCCGGGCGCGTGCGCCCTTTG
>DASQFA010000072.1:0-3595 GCA_035633375.1 Rubrivivax sp. | reverse complement strand
TGGGTCAGGCCCGCCACGAGCTAGGACGGCAAACCTTGTGGCAAATGTCGCACAAGGTTTCTCACCCGCTCCACAGTCCCGCGACCTGGCCGCCGCTGCGGTGGCTACCGTGGCCCCGCCTCGTGTGATTGCACACGGATTGCACACGAAGCGCCTGAGAGCCGCGCCAATGCTGCGTTTTCGTGCCGATCCATCATCGGGGCGACACTCAGGCGCCACGGGCCACGCGCTTGGGTTGATTGCACGGGTTGGTTCTTTGTGGGTCCCGGCTCTGGCAGGACGAACGAGGCGGACAGTCTGACGAAGCACCGCATTCTTGCGCATCTTGGTCAACCCATCCGATGGCGACGTCATCCGGCGCAATCCTTCCCGATAAGCCCCGAGCGGTATCGTCGTTTAAGACCATGCGACGCCCTCAGAGCCTGATGAGCTTGAGGATTGGCGGTCTGCCCTCGCCGCACGTCGCTCTTGCGGGTCTTGTTGAGCGGTGCACCTTCAGGCACCGCCTCGAGCCCAGCGCCCATGAGGTGCCCTGCCCCGCGCTTCGCCCCTGAAAGTCAGTGCGAGCCGAAGAGCCTAGCATCCCAGATCACCGGTTCCGGCGAGCCGGCGACGATCAACCCGAAATCGGAATGCTGCGGGTTGATGAGCAAGTTGCCCTCCCTGCGAGCCACGACCGAAGGCACGAGCATCACTGCCGTTCTCCGCTCGCGAATCCAGCCGTCGCCAAAGGCTCGGGCCACGCGCAGATCCGCATGATCCCAACCCGCGGGCAGATCGCGCTCGTCCTGACGCTCGACGGCGACTGTCTCTGCGACGGCGATCTCGACCGCGACGTGGGTGCGCGGCACCCGTCCGATGCCGGCATGGGCCAGACATTCCAGAATCGCGCCCGCACAGGAGCGGCTTGCATAGATGACGCCCAGGCCCGGTGAATTCCATCGGCCACCGACAAGTGAGGCACCTACAGGGCTGAATGGGTCGAAGCGGCCATCGGCAATGCTCCAAGCCTGCCAAGTTTGCGCCGGTGCCTGCTTCCCGGCTGCCGCCTTTGACCTTGCCCTGGCCGAGTCCTTAGGCGACGACGCCATGGAACAGCGACCAGAGCAGGTTCTCCACGCGGCGAGCACCCAGTTCCGTCAGCGCCACCTCGATCGGCCGCTTGCCACCCAGCATGGCGTGGCCGGTGGACAGAAAAGCCCGTGCGTCATCGACGCTGTCCCACACATGCTCCGCCGTGGCAATCACACGCGCCAAGCGCTCGACCCTCTGGCCTTCCTGCGGCTTCAAGTCCTCGCCGCGCCGGTGAAAGGTGGCCGATGGGATGACCCGCTGCATCAGGGCAGCCGCGTCGGATGAGGTGCCATAGACATGGCGTGCCACGGCGCCAAGAGACGCTTTCGGCAGGCCGGCCTCGACCTGCTTTTCGAGTTGCTCGACCGTGGTGACCTTGCGGCGCAGGCCCAGCACCCGGGCGACCTTGTTCGGTTCGACGACGGCCACATACATGCGATGCTCTCCCAATTGATAGATCAAATTCTATCAGCTGAAAAACGCACTGCCCGGCCGGGTGTCTGTTGCATGCAGCTCAATCGTGCAGGCCCAGCCCGACGCGTGAGATGCGGCCGTTGTTCAGCTCACGCACCACCAGCGTGGCCGGGCCCAGTGCCACGCAGTCGCCCGCCACTGGCGGGCGGCGCAGCTCGGCGGCCATCCAGTCGCCCAGCGGCTGCTCGGCCCCGGCCGGCGGCAGCAGGTTGTAGAACTCGCAGACCAGGGCCACCGGCAGGTTCGGGTCGAGCTCGAAATCGCGGAACACCGCACGCTGCTCGCGCTCGTCACCGGGGTCGGGCATGGCCACGCCCAGGCGCCGCGCCACCAGGCCGATGGTCGTGCCCTGCGTCAGCAGCGACACCAGCACGACGACGAAGGCCACGTTGAACAGCAGCGCAGCGTGCGGGGTGCCGGCCAGCAGCGGAAACAGCGCCAGCACGATCGGCACCGCGCCGCGCAGCCCCACCCAGGAGATGAACCAGGTCTCGCGCGGCGTGAAGCGAAAGGGCCACAGGCACAGCCACACGGCCAGCGGCCGGGCGACGAAGATCAGCACCAGCGCCACGGCCAGCGCCGGCAGCAGCGCCGGCAGCATCTTCGACGGGGTCACCAGCAGGCCCAGCAACAGGAACATGCCGGCCTGGGCCAGCCAGGCATAACCGTCCATGGCCGCCAGCGTCGGCGCCACCGCCTCGGCGGCGCGGTTGGCGACGATCAGGCCGAACAGGTACACCGCCAGGAAGCCCGAGCCGCCGATCAGGCCGGTGGCGGCAAAGACCGACAGCCCGGACGCACCGATCAGCAGCGCCAGGATGCCGCCACCGGCATCGCGCGCGGCCACGCGCTTCAGCAGCGCGGCCATCGCGAAGCCGCCGACCACGCCGGCCAACGCGCCCCAGCCGAACTGCCGCACGAAGGCCCAGACCATGTCCGCGACCGCAGATCCGCCGGAAGCCGCCGCGCCGGGCGCCAGCAGCGCGATGAAGGCCAGCGTCAGGTACACCGCCATCGGGTCGTTGACGCCGGATTCGATCTCCAGCGTGGCGGCGACGCGCTCGTTGAGCATCACGCCCGAACGCGTGAGCAACGCAAACACCGCGGCAGCGTCGGTGGAGCCGACGATGGCGCCGAGCAGCATCGCGCTGCCCCAGTCCAGGCCGAGGAAGAGCACGCCGGCGAGCGCCGTGATGGCGGCACACACCAGCACGCCGGCAGTGGCCAGCACCGAGGCTGGCTTCAGCCCGGTGCGAAAGGTGGCGAAGGTGGTGCGCAGCCCGCCGTCGAGCAGGATCACGGCCAGCGCCACGTTGCCGACCCAAAAGCTCAGCCGGATGTCGTCGAACAGGTAGCCGCCGGGCCCGTCCTCTCCGGCCAGGATGCCGGCCAGCAGAAAGACGAGCAGGAAGGACAAGCCGATGCGGGCCGAGAACAGTCCGGCCAGCACGCTGACGAAGACCAGCGCAGCGGCAGCCAGGAGCGGCAGGTTGACGAAGTCCATGGACGACAGTATCCGCGGGCCTCGATCTGTCTCAACCGATGGCCGCCGCGTCACGTTCGGGACGTTACCAGCCTGCATCTTCGAGGCCGAACAGGCGCTGGACTGCGACCTGGTGGTGCTGGGCAAGCATGCCAGTCGGCCACTGAAGAGCTGCTGCTGGGCAGCGTCGGCAAGCATGTGCTGGCCGAGGGCAGCGCCGACGTGCTGGTGTCCACGGCTCGCCAGCCATGACCTGAACCTTCGACCCCACATCGACTCCCACGTTGCAGGGCG
Organism: Rubrivivax sp.; assembly: GCA_035633375.1. Classification (GTDB taxonomy): domain Bacteria; phylum Pseudomonadota; class Gammaproteobacteria; order Burkholderiales; family Burkholderiaceae_C; genus Rubrivivax. The sequence goes on along the minus strand of DASQFA010000072.1, from coordinate 270 downwards.
CTTCAGGAGCGTTTTATTCGCGGCTGGCACGCTTGTCGCCAGGCAAGTTGAGCGAACTCAAGAGCGCCGCCACGGCTGCGACGAATATGCCATGAGGCAGCATATTCCCGGGTCGTGTCGTCCCGCAGCCTTCAGGCTGTGGGGGAGCGCGCCCGCCGATCGAGGCTTTGCAGGAGTCAACACCATGAAACCAATCCGCCGCGTGCTCGTGGCCACCGACTTCTCTGCCGGCTCGGACGCCGCCGTCGAGCGTGCCGTACGGCTTGCGCG
>DASQFA010000071.1:0-2381 GCA_035633375.1 Rubrivivax sp. | reverse complement strand
TCGGCATGTGCGGGCCATGCTGTTCCACCGCGCCCACCGGCAGCACGGCAATGAGCTGCTCGCGCGGCAGCCGCGTGAACTGTTCGCTGGTGTGGTCCGACCAGTAGCGGCTGTGCCAGTGGGTCATCGCATTCGTTCCTCACCTGCCCGCGCAGAGCTCGAGCTCGCTCTCACCTGCCCGCGCAGAGCTCGGGCTCGAAGTAGAGCGGAAAGCCGTGCGCAGGCACGATTTTCGTCCCTACTTCGTTCCGAAGATCTTGTCGCCCGCATCGCCAAGGCCGGGGATGATGTAGCCCACCTCGTTGAGGTGGCTGTCGATCGCCGCGGTCCAGCAGCGCACGTCCGGGTGCGCCTTGTCCAGCGCGGCAATGCCTTCCGGCGCGGCCACCAGCACCAGCGCGCGGATGTCCTTGCAGCCGCGGCGCTTGAGCAGGTCCACGGTGGCGATCATCGAGCCGGCGGTGGCCAGCATCGGGTCGATGATCAGCGCGGTGCGTTCGTCCAGGTGGCCGACGAAGCGCTCGAAGTACTGCTCCGGCTGCAGCGTCTCGTGGTTGCGGCTGACGCCCACCACGCTGACCTTGGCATTCGGGATCATGTCGAGCACGCCGTCGAGCATGCCCAGGCCTGCGCGCAGGATCGGCACCACCGTTACCTTGCGCCCGGCGATCTGCTCCACCTCGACCGGCCCGCTCCAGCACTGCACGGTGGTCTTCTCCAGCGGGAAGTCGGCCGTGGCCTCGTAGGCCAGCAGGCGGGCGATCTCGTTGGTCAGCTCGCGGAACTTCTTGGTCGAGATGTCGTCCTCGCGCAGCAGGCCCACCTTGTGGCGCACCAGCGGGTGGTTGATGGCGATGACGGTCATGGTGCTGGTCCGGTTGCGAGGCTGGCGTCAGTGTAGCCAGCCGCGGCTCAGCGCAACGCCGCCTTGAAGTCGCCCCGCTCCAGCAGCCACGACATGGCAATGCCGGCCAGCAGCCCCCAGAACGCGGCGCCGATGTTCCACAGCCCCAGGTCAGCGACGGTCACCAGGAAGGCGACCAGCGCGCCGAGCGTGAAACGCTCCTTGAACGAAGTGACAAAGGCCGCCTGCAGCACGCGCAGCATCGCCAGGCCGGCCAGCGACATGACGAAGGCCTTGGGCGCATGCAGCAACAGCCGCGTGAACGCGGGGGCCAGCAGGCCGAAGCCCAGCGCCAGCACGCCGGTGACGATGCCCGCGGTGTAGTGGCGCGGCTTTTCGCCCGAGGCCGTGAGGATGGCGTTGGTGGGCCCGGTCAGGCAGCTGCTGACGGCGCCCACCGCCGCGCTGGCCAGCGCACCCACGCCGCAGGCCACGGTGATGGCGTTGATGGGCGGCTCGTGGCCGGCGCTGCGCAGCACCGCCACGCCTTGCCCGTTCTGCACCACCAGCACAGTGATGGCCAGCGGCACCACCAGCTCGACCATCGCCGCCCACGACCAGGCCGGCGCCTGCAGCAATGGCTTGGCGAATTCGATCGCGCCCAGCGTGGCCACGTCGAAGCGGCCAAGCAGCGCGATGGCCAGCGCCCCGGCCAGCAGCGCGCCGATCAGCGGCGGCAGCCGCCGCCCCGCCGCCGGCCACAGGCTCAAGCCCAGCCAGGCCACCACCATCGTGCCGGCGATGGCCGGGTCCTGGTGCAGCGCACGCACCAGGTCCAGCCCGAAGCGCAGGAACACCCCCGCCACCATGCCCATGACGATCGGCATCGGCACCGCCTGCATCGCGCGCCGCACCCAGCCCGACGCCCCCAGCGCCAGCACCAGCAGCCCTGTTGCGATGTACGCCCCGACCACCTCGGCAAAGCTCAGGTGGGTGAGCGCTGGGCCGACCAGCACCGTGCCCGGAATGGTCCAGAAGAAGGCCAGCGGCTGGCGGTACAGCCAGCAGAACAGGATGGTGATCAGCCCGTTGACGAAGAACGCACCGAACAGCCAGGAGGCGAGCTGCGCTTCATTCAAGCCGCCCTGGCTGCCCACCGACAGGATGATGGCCACCGGCGCGGTGGCGGCGAACAGCCAGCCGATGAAGCCGTTGGCGGCGTAGCGAGGGCCGAAGTCGGCGAGTAGTTGGCGCAGCGAGGGCGGCGCGATGGCGGGGCGTTCGAGCACGGAAGGCATGCGGGGGATGCTATTGCACCCGCACTCAAGCGACAAAAGGCAGCTTGGACGGCGTGCGCTCCGGCAAATCGTCAGCGCACGGCAGGACATGGGTTCGCGTCAGGCGGGCCATTGCAGATATATATCCAATTCAGTATAGTCATGCCCATGAAGCCAATCTGCTTCCTTGGCAACTCGTTGGCGTGTTTGCGCGAGTTCCCCGAGGACGCGAGGCATGACGCGGGCTACCAACTCGACCA
>DASQFA010000070.1:0-3469 GCA_035633375.1 Rubrivivax sp. | reverse complement strand
CGTGCGTTGCGCAAGTTCGGCGCGCCGATCTACGTGCGCCACGAGATCGTGCACAACACCTATGTGGTCAACGACCTCAAGGCCAAGGGGGCGATCTTCATCGAAGACCTGGCCGACGTGCCGCCGGGCGCCACCTTGGTGTTCAGCGCCCACGGCGTGAGCAAGGCGGTGCGCAGCGAAGCCGCCGAGCGCGGCTTCCAGGTCTTCGACGCCACCTGCCCGCTGGTTACCAAGGTGCATGTCGAAGTGGCCAAGCTGGCCAAGCAGGGCTATGAGTTCATCATGATCGGCCACAAGGGCCACCCCGAGGTGGAAGGCACGATGGGCCAGTTGCGCGAGGGCATCTACCTGGTCGAGGATGCCGACGACGTGGCGCACGTGCGCCCGCGCGGCGACAAGCTGGCGGTGGTGACGCAGACCACGCTGAGCGTGGACGACGCGGCCGAAATTCTTGCGGCGGTGAAGCGGCACTTCCCGCACGTGCGCGAGCCCAAGCAGCAGGACATCTGCTATGCCACGCAGAACCGCCAGGACGCCGTCAAGCTGCTGGCGCCCAGCGTCGACGTGGTCATCGTCGTCGGCAGTCCAACCAGCAGCAACAGCAACCGCCTGCGCGAGCTGTCGCAGCGGCTGGGCACCCCCGCCTACATGGTCGATGCCGCCAGCGACCTGCGCGCCGACTGGTTCGAAGGCCGGCGCAGTGTGGGCCTGACGGCCGGTGCGTCGGCGCCCGACATCCTGGTGCAGCAGGTGATCGAACGCTTGCGCGAGCTGGGTGCCATCAGCGTGCGCCGGCTGCCGGGTGTGCAGGAGGACGTGGAGTTCCCGCTGCCGCTGGGCCTGGGCGACCGCAGCATGGCCGAGTTGGACGCGTCGCGAGCCTGAACACAGAGCGCGAGCCATGGCGCCGCACGCCCACGTGCAGCCTGCAGGCCCGGCACAGGGCTGAAACCCATCGAAGAAGGACCCTCCATGCTAGACATCAATCTGCTGCGCCGCGACCTGGACGACGTGGTCACGCGGCTGCAAGCGCGCAAGACGCCGCAACCTTTTCTGGACGTGGAGCGCTTTCGCACGCTGGAAGCCGAACGCAAGGCGCTGCAGATCCGCGTGGAGGAGCAGCAGGCGCAGCGCAACGCTTTGAGCAAGCAGATCGGCCAGCTCAAGGCCAAGGGCCAGGACGGCGCTGCGCCAATGGCCCAGGTGGCCGGCATTGCCGAGCAGTTGAGCGAAGGCGCGGCCGTGCTGGAACACATCCAGGCCGAGCTGAACAGCCTGCTGATGGGCCTGCCCAACCTGCCGCACGCCAGCGTGCCGTTGGGCGCCGACGAGACGGCGAACGTGGAGATCCGCCGCTGGGGCAGCTCGCGCGCCTTCGACTTCGCACCCAAGGACCATGTCGACCTGGGCGTGCCGCTGGGCATGGACTTCGACACCGGCGCGCTGCTCAGCGGCTCGCGCTTCACCTTCATGCGCGGCGGCATGGCGCGGCTGCACCGCGCGTTGGCGCAGTTCATGCTGGATGTGCAGACCACCGAGCATGGCTATACCGAGTGCTACACGCCCTACATCGTCAACCGCGAGGTGCTCGAAGGCACCGGCCAGCTGCCCAAGTTCAAGGACGACATGTTCTGGGTCTATCGTGGAAGCAGCGGCGAAGCCGGTGCGGGCGGCGACGCGCTTGACGATCAGGCGCAGGCTGAGCAGTACCTGATCTCCACCAGCGAGATCTCGCTCACCAACAGCGTGCGCGGCAAGATCCTCGACGCCGCGTTGCTGCCCATCAAGCTCACCGCGCACAGCCCGTGCTTCCGCTCCGAGGCCGGCAGTGCAGGGCGCGACACGCGCGGCATGATCCGCCAACACCAGTTCGACAAGGTCGAGATGGTGCAGATCGTGCATCCCGAGCACAGCTACCAGGTGCTGGAGCAGATGGTCGGCCATGCCGAGGCGGTGCTGCAGAAGCTGCAGTTGCCCTACCGCGTGGTGGCCTTGAGCAGCGGTGACCTGGGCTTCGGCAGCACCAAGACCTATGACCTCGAGGTCTGGCTGCCGGGGCAGAACGCCTACCGCGAGATCAGCTCGTGCAGCAACTGCGAGGCCTTCCAGGCGCGGCGCATGCAGGCGCGCTTTCGCCCGATCGTCAATGGACAGCAAGGCAAGCCCGAGCTGGTGCACACGCTCAACGGCTCGGGCCTGGCGGTGGGGCGCACGTTGGTGGCGGTGCTGGAAAACGGCCAGCGCGCCGATGGCAGTATCGCGCTGCCCGCGGCGCTGCATCCGTACATGGGCGGCTTGACGGAGCTGAGCGCATGAACACCGCACAACGCCTGCTGGCGGCCTACGACGGCGCCAGCCTGATGCCCTTGCCGTCGGCGCACACGCCGGCCTTCGACATGCCGGCCGCCTTCGTGGTGGCGGAGCAAGTGCGCCAGGCGCGCATCGCGCGCGGCGAAAAGCCCGTCGGCTACAAGATCGGCTTCACCAACCGCGGCATCTGGGAACGCTACGGCGTGCACCAGCCGATCTGGGGGCCGGTGTGGGACAGCACCGCGTTACTGCTCGACAGTGCAAGCGCACGCATCTCCTTGACCGGCCTGTCACAGCCGCGCCTGGAGCCCGAAGTCGTGTTCGGTTTTGCGCGCACGCCGCGCGCCGGCATGAGCGAAAGTGAACTGCAGGACTGCCTGGACTGGGTGGCGCATGGTTTCGAGATCGTGCACACACACTTCGATGGCTGGCGCTTCACCGCGGCCGACACGGTGGCCGACTTCGCCTTGCACGGCCGGCTGCGCGTCGGCCCGCGCGTGCCGGTGCAGGGCTGGCGCACCCTGGGCGCCGACCTGGCCGCCCTGCGCGTGGAGCTGTTGTGCGACGGCCGCGTGGTCGACAGCGGCAGCGGGGCGATCGTGCTCGACGGCCCGCTGAATGCCTTGCGCCTGTGGGTGGACGCGATGGCGCAGTACACGCCCGCCTGGCCGATCCGACCTGGCGATTGCGTCACCACCGGCACCATCACCGATGCCTGGCCCTTGCTGCCGGGGCAAACCTGGCAGACCCGCCTGAGCGAGCCGCGCCTGTCGGCGCTGCGCCTGACCATCCAGGCATGAGAGAGAGACAGGCGGCTGCACTACAATCACCGGCTTCGCCACCACAGCGAGATCACCGGAGAGGTGGCAGAGTGGTCGAATGTACCTGACTCGAAATCAGGCGTACCGCAAGGTACCGTGGGTTCGAATCCCACCCTCTCCGCCAGGGATCAGTCTCAAGGCATCCCACCAAGAGCCAAGATGATCACGTAAAGCCCCGTCAGACGGGGCTTTTTCGTTTCTGGGCGTCCCACGCAGGGGCTGGACAGCCCGGGCCAAGTGGGGGACTATTTGGGGGACTTTTCGGAGGACTTGTACCCGACCTCGAAAAAGTCCCCCACATGCCTCTGACCGAAGTGCTCTGCAAAGGGGCGGCCTGC
>DASQFA010000069.1:0-3405 GCA_035633375.1 Rubrivivax sp. | reverse complement strand
CATGCACAGGAGTTTGCCCATGACCCGCCGCATTCCGTTGCTCAGCGCCGTTGCCGCCGTGGCGATATCTGCCGCCATGCCTGCCAGCGCGCAGAAGGCCCTTCAGTCCATCGGCAAGGGCGAAGGCCAGGTCGATATCGTCGCCTGGGCCGGCTACATCGAGCGCGGCGCCACCGACAAGAATTTCGACTGGGTCACCGAATTCGAGAAGAAGACCGGCTGCAAGGTCAACGTCAAGACGGCCGGCACCTCCGACGAGATGGTGGCACTGATGAACGAAGGCGGCTTCGACCTGGTCACCGCCTCGGGTGACGCCAGCACGCGGTTGATCCGCGGCAAGAAGCTGCAGCCGATCAACGTCAACCTGATCCCCAGCTACAAGAACATCGACCCGCGGCTGCAGAAGGCGCCGTGGCACTTCGAGAACAACACCCACTACGGCGTGCCCTACCAGTGGGGCTGGAACGTGCTGATGTACAACACCAAGGTCTTCAAGGACAAGCCGCCGACCAGCTGGAACGTGGTCTTCGAAGAGCAGACGCTGCCCGACGGCAAAAGCAACAAGGGCCGCGTGCAGGCCTTCGACGGGCCGATCTACATCGCCGACGCGGCGCTGTACCTGATGAAGACGAACCCGGCGCTGGGCATCAAGGATCCCTACGAACTGAACGAAGCGCAATACAAGGCGGCGCTGGAGTTGCTGCGCGGGCAGCGCAAGATCGTCGGCAAGTATTGGCACGACGCCTTCGTGCAGATCGACGACTTCACCAACGAGGGCGTGGTCGCCTCCGGCAGCTGGCAGTTCCAGGCCAACATCCTGGGCTCGAAGAAGCAGCCCATTGCGACCGTGGTGCCGGTCGAAGGCGCCACCGGCTGGGCCGACAGCACCATGATGCATGTCGATGCCAAGAACCCGAACTGCGCCTACATGTGGCTCGAACACTCGCTCAACCCCAAGCTGCAGGGTGACCTGTCGGCCTGGTTCGGCTCGGTGCCTGCAGTGCCCGCCGCGTGCAAGGGCAATGCGCTGCTCAAGGACGACGGCTGCAAGCGCCAGGGTTACGACGATTTCGCCAAGATCTCGTTCTGGAAGACGCCGACCAGCAAGTGCGCGAGCCAGAACGACCAGTGCGTGCCGTACCACAAGTGGGTGTCCGACTACATCGCCGTGCTTGGCGGCCGTTGATTGACCCACCCCCGAGCGGCTTACGCCGCATCCCCTCAAAGGGGCCGAGCCCGGACAGCAAAGGTCCAGTGGACCTTTGCTGCCTGGCGAGGAGTTGGGCCGCAAGGCCCAGCGCGGCCTGCAAGGCACGCCAGCGGCCCGGCAAAGCCGGTTCCGCGGCGTCCGTTCGATGAGCTGATTCCTGCATGACCACCGCTGTCACGCTCGACCACGTCTCCTGCGTCTTCGGCACCGCCGGCCATGAGGTGCGCGCGGTCGATGGCGTCGATCTGACGATCGAAGCCGGTGAGTTCTTCACCCTGCTCGGGCCCTCGGGCTCGGGCAAGACCACCTGCCTGCGCATGATCGGCGGGTTCACGCTGCCGAGTACGGGGCGCATCCTCATCGGCGACGAGGACATGTCGCAGCGCCCGCCCTACGCGCGGCCGGTGAACACGGTGTTCCAGGATTACGCGCTGTTCCCGCACATGAGCATCCGCGACAACGTGGCTTATGGGCTGATGGTGCGCAAGGTGGCCAAGGCCGAGCGCCTGAGGCGCGCCGACGAACTGCTCGCGCTGGTCGAGCTGGCAGGGGTCGGAGACCGTCGGCCGGCGCAGCTGTCGGGAGGCCAGCGCCAGCGCGTGGCGCTGGCACGCGCGCTTATCAACCAGCCGCAGGTGCTGCTGCTGGACGAGCCGCTGGGTGCGCTCGACCTGAAGCTGCGCGAGCAGATGCAAAGCGAGCTCAAGGCGCTGCAGCGGCGCCTGGGCATCACCTTCCTGTTCATCACCCACGACCAGCACGAGGCGCTGTCGATGAGCGACCGCATCGGCGTCTTCAACCAGGGCCGGCTCGAGCAGGTGGGCACGCCGCACGAGGTCTACAACGCGCCGGCCACGCGCTTCGTGGCGATGTTCGTCGGCGCCGCCAACGTCCTGGACGGCGATGCCGCGCGGCGCCTCACCGGCCAGGCCAGCGCCATGCTGCGCCCCGAGCGCATCCGCCTGGGTGCACAGGCCGGCGCGCGCGCCAGCGGCACGGTGCGCGAGGTGCAGTACTTCGGCGCCTTCACGCGCCTCAAGGTCGATGCGGCGGGCGCCCAGCTGCAGGCCGATCTGCCCGAAGCGCCCGGCACGCACTGGCCGGCGCCGGGCGAGGCCGTGCACCTGCACTGGGATGCCTTGGCCGTGCATGCGCTCGACGCCAGGCGCGGGGCTTGAGCGCCCGGCGTGACCGCATGCAAGGTATCCAAAATCCCGAAGCCACGCGCTGCACAGCCCAGCCTGCGCGGGTGGCGCGATGAACCCGGCAATTGCCTTGCCGGCAGCGCCTGTCGGCCTGCAGCGGCGGCTGTCGGATCTGCTGTACACGCGCCGCGGGCTGTTGCTGCTGGCGCTGCTGGCGCCGCCGCTGCTGTGGTTCGGCGTGATCTATCTTGGCTCGCTGTTCGCGCTGCTCGCCAATGCCTTTTTCGGCCTGGACGATTTCACCGGCCAGGTGGTGCGCGAGTTCACGCTGAAGAACTTCGTCGAACTCGGCCAACCGGCCAACCTGGACGTGGTGCGGCGCTCGGTGACGATGGCCGTGGCGGTGACGCTGGCCTGCACCGTCATCGCCTTCCCGCTGGCCTACTACATGGCACGCCACGCCACGGGCGCGCAGAAGGCGCTGCTCTACATCGCGGTGATGTTGCCGCTGTGGTCGAGCTACCTGGTGCGCCTGTATGCGTGGAAGCTGCTGCTGGCGCGCGAGGGCGCCATCTCGTGGCTGGCGAAGGAGCTGCATGCGGTGTGGCTGCTCGAGGCGGTGCTGAGCCTGCCGTCGATCGGCGGGCCCAGCTTGAGCTTTTCGGCCATCGGCACCTTCATCGTCTTCGTCTACATGTGGCTGCCGTTCATGATCCTGCCGATCCAGGCGGCGATCGAGCGCATACCGGGTTCGTACCTCGAAGCCTCGAGCGACCTGGGCGCCGGCCCGGCGCTGACCTTCCGCCGCGTGGTCCTGCCGCTGGCGCTGCCCGGCATTGCCGCCGGCTCGATCTTCACCTTTTCGCTGACGCTTGGCGACTACATCATTCCGCAGGTCATCGGCGACAGCACGCGCTACATCGGGCAGGTCGTCTACATGCAGCAGGGTGTCGCCGGCAACGTGCCCTTCGCCGCAGCGTTCTCGCTGGTGCCGATCGTCGTGGTAGGCATCTACCTGTGGTTGGCGAAAAGACTGGGGGCATTCGATGC
>DASQFA010000068.1:0-6290 GCA_035633375.1 Rubrivivax sp. | reverse complement strand
TCGGGTTGGGAATCGGCGCCGCCGCGATGTACAGCGAATGGTCGCGCTTGTGCTCTTCCATCTTCGACGCGTCGTACTTCTGGTTGGCCTTGATGCCCACGGCCTGAGCGGTGCCGGTCTTGCCGCCGCTCTTGTACGGCGCATTGGCGAAGGAACGCACGGACGTGCCCTCCTGCGTGACGCCATGCAGGGCTCGCAGCATCAGTTCGATGTGCTCGGGCTTGTAGGGCAAGGGCTCGAGCGCATCGTTCACCAGCACCCGCTTCTCGCCCGTGACCGCGTCCTCGATTTCGCGCACCAGCCGGGGCTTGAAGCGCTGGCCGCCGGACACCAGCGTGGCCGTGGCATTGGCCAGTTGCAGCATGGTGAAGGCGTTGTAGCCCTGCCCGATGCCCAGCGAGATGGTTTCGCCGGCATACCAGCGCTGTTGCTCCGGGCGCTTGTAGTAGCGGCGCTTCCATTCGGTGGAGGGCAGCACGCCTTTGACCTCGCCCTCGACATCGATCTCGGTCTTGCGCCCGAAGCCCATCGGCGAGAGCTGCTCGTACATCAGGTCCACGCCCATCTCGTTGGCCAGCGAGTAGTAGTAGACATTGCTCGACTTGACGATCGAGCGGTACATGTCCACCGGCCCCAGGCCCTTGTCGCCATGGCTGCGGAAGACATGGTTGCCGAAGGCGAAGGTGGCGTTGTCCTGGATGATGGTCGAGGGCGCGCGCTTGCCGGTGTTCAACGCCGCCATCGCCATGAAGGGCTTGTAGGTCGAGCCGGGCGGGTACGTACCCCGGAGGGCCCGATTCAGCAGCGGCTTGTCGATCGACTCGTTCAGTTCGCGCCAGCTGTCCACATCGATGCCGTCGACGAACAGGTTCGGATCGAAGGTGGGCTTGCTGACGAAGGCCAGCACCTCGCCGCTGCGCGGGTCGATGGCCACAAGCGCGCCACGCCGATCGCCGAACATGTCTTCGACCAGTGCCTGCAGGCGGATGTCGATGGACAGCTTGAGGGTATTGCCGGGCGTCGGCGCCTGGCTGCTCAGGCGGCGCACGGCACGCCCGCCGGCGCTGGTCTCGACGCGTTCGAAGCCGGTCAGGCCGTGCAGCTCGGCCTCGTAGCTCTGTTCCAGGCCGAGCTTGCCGATGTATTCGGTGCCCTTGTAGTTGGCCAGCTGCTCGTCCGGCCAGTCGTCCATGAGCTTCTTCTCGGCCTGGTTGATGCGGCCGATGTAGCCCAGCAGGTGGCTGCCGGTCTCGCCCATGGGGTAGTTGCGGAACAGCCGCGCCTTCACGTCCACACCCGGGAAGCGGAAACGCTGCGCCATGAAGCGCGCCACCTCCTCGTCGCTGAGCTTGGTGCGGATGGGCAGCGATTCGAAGCTCTTGCCTTCTTCGGACAGGCGCTTGAAGCGGCGCCGGTCGCGCGCCGTGATCTCGATCATGCCGGCCAGGGCGTCGATCGTAGTCTCCAGATCGTCCACCTTGGCGGGCGTGATCTCCAGCGTGTAGGCCGAGTAGTTGGTGGCCAGCACCTCGCCGTTGCGGTCGAGGATCTGGCCGCGGTTGGGCACGATCGGCAGCACCGCCGTGCGATTTGCCTCGGCCTGTTCGGCCAGGTCCTCGTAGCGCACCACCTGCAGGTAGGACAGCCGCGCGGCAAGCAAGCCGAACACCAGCAGCACGAATACTCCGGCCGCGAGCAGCCGCAAGCGAAAGCGGTCAAGCTCGTTTTCGAGGTTCCTAAGCTCAGACATCAAAGCGGTCGATTCTGGTCCGGATCGGGCGCACGGCGCTGCGGTGCCAGCAGCAGCGCCGTCACCACTGGCCACAATAGCGCTTCGAACAGCGGTGCGAACAGCAGTTCCCAACCTGGAAACATGCCGCCGGCCAACATGCGCACGATCAACGAAACCAGGTGTGCGGCCAGGAACAGCGGCAGCACCTGGACCGCCTGTTCGGCCAGCCCGAACCACAGCAGCCGCCGGTGCGCTGTGATCGCGCCGTAGCTGAGCAGGGTGTAGGCCAGCGCATGCTGGCCGAGCAACGCGCCTTCGTGCACATCCATCAGCAGGCCGAAGACGAAGGCCACGCCGACGCCTACACGGCGCGGCTGGTGCACGTTCCAGAACACCAGCACCAGGGCCAGCATGTCGGGCATCGCCGGGTTGCGGCCCAGCGGCAGCAGGTTCACTCCCAGCGCCAGCAGCAGCGTCAGCGCGATGAACAACGGGTTCACCGGCAGCAGCAGCTGGCTCGAGCCGCGCGGCAGGATCATCGCGCAGCCCCCGGCAGCAGCCGCCCGTTCATCGGCTCGCCCCCTTGCCCGGCCGGGCCGGCTTTTCGGCCTCGCCGGCGACTTGCTCGCGCGGCGGCATTTGCAAGGACATCGGCTCCAGCACGAGCACGTGGCGTACACCATTGGAGGACGCGCTGGGTGCCAGCAGGATGCGCGCGAAGCCGGTTTCAGCGCGCCGCTCCACCGCCGTCACCCGGGCCACCGACAGCCCCGGCGGATAGACGCCATCGACTCCGCTGGTAGTGAGCTCGTCGCCCACTTGTACATCCGCATTCGCCACCACGTAGCGCAGCTCCATGACATCACCCCCGGCCCCGCCAAAGGCAGCGCTGCGCGCCTGGGTGCGCGAATTCAACACCGGTATGGCCGCATCCTTGTCGATCAGCAAGGTCACCTGCGAGCTCAGCGGAAAGACCCGTGTCACCTGCCCGAGCACGCCATCCGGCCCGATGACGGGCGCTCCCGGCACCACGCCCTGGGTCGCGCCGCGGTCGATGAACAGCTTGCGCGAAAACGGGTCGGCGCCCTGGTACAGCACTTCGGCCGGGATGCTGCGCACCTGGATCCTCGCACGCAGCTCCAGCAGCTCGCGCAGGCGCGTGTTCTCGTGGGCCAGCCTCTCTGCGCTGGCGGCTTTCTCGGATTGCAGAGCGAGTTGCGCCTGGGCTGCCTTTTCGCTGGCCAGCGCGCCGCTCAGACCGCGCAGATAGTCGCCGCCAGACTGCCACATCTGCACCGGCACGCTCAACATGCGCTGCACCGGCAGCAGCGCTGTGGCCAGCCCCGCACGCAGAGGTCTTGCGTATTCGAAGCGCGTGTCGGCGACCATCAGAAAAAGCGCCAGCGCCGAAAAGAAGGCCAGCTTCGTCAGCGCCGAAGGGCCCTGGCGAAAGAACGGCGGCGGCGTGCGGTCGATGGTGCCTAGCGACATGGCGGCCGCACGTGCGCGACTGAGAGCTCAGCGCCTCACTCGGAAGTGAAGATGCCGCCCAGACGGTCCATGCGCTCCAGCGCCATGCCGCAGCCGCGCACCACGCAGGTCAGCGGGTCTTCGGCCACCAGCACCGGCAGGCCGGTCTCTTCGGCCAGCAGACGGTCGAGATCGCGCAACAACGCACCGCCGCCGGTGAGCATCATGCCGCGCTCGGCAATGTCGGCGCCAAGTTCCGGCGGCGTCTGCTCGAGCGCGTTCTTAACCGCCGAGACCATCTGGTTCAGCGGGTCGGTCAGCGCCTCGAGGATCTCGTTGCTGCTGATGGTGAAGCTGCGCGGCACGCCTTCGGACAGGTTGCGGCCCTTGACCTCGATCTCGCGCACCTCGGAGCCGGGGAAGGCCGAACCGATGCTCTTCTTGATCAGCTCGGCGGTGGGCTCGCCGATCAGCATGCCGTAGTTGCGGCGGATGTAGTTGATGATCGACTCGTCGAACTTGTCGCCACCCACGCGGATGCTGCCCTTGTAGACCATGCCGCCCAGGCTGATGACGCCGACCTCGGTGGTGCCGCCGCCGATGTCGACCACCATCGAGCCACTGGCTTCGCTCACCGGTAGCCCGGCGCCGATCGCCGCGGCCATCGGCTCTTCGATCAGGTAGACATCGCTCGCGCCGGCACCGAGCGCCGATTCGCGGATGGCGCGGCGCTCGACCTGGGTCGAGCCGCAGGGCACGCAGATGATGATGCGCGGGCTGGGCCGCATCATCGAACGCGGGTGCACCATCTTGATGAACTGCTTGAGCATCTGCTCGGTGACGGTGAAGTCGGCGATCACGCCGTCCTTCATCGGGCGGATGGCCTCGATGTTGCCGGGCACCTTGCCCAGCATCGCCTTGGCCTCGCGGCCGACGGCCTGGATGGTCTTCTTGCCGTGCGGGCCGCCTTCGTGGCGGATGGCCACGACGGAAGGTTCGTCGAGCACGATGCCCTTGTCACGCACGTAGATGAGCGTGTTGGCGGTGCCCAGGTCGATGGCGAGGTCGGTCGAAAAATAGCGGCGCAGGGATGCGAACATGGTTGGGACAGACCAAAAGGCGGTGGCGCCGTCAGCGCGGGCGCGGATGCTGCGGCGGCGGATGCGGTGTCGAGCCCTGGTGGTGCATCGGTCTCGGGCGGCGGCGGTAGGGTTCTGGCGGCGGCACGGTGCGGTTTCAAAACTCTCGCTGCGCTGCGCCGCACGGGCATGTTGGTTCCCTGGTTCGGCCTCGTGCTGCCCTGCAGCCGACCACCATGCCAGGGCACTTGTGGATAACCGGGGATAATACTCCATCGACCCTGGTTTCCGACCCTGGAAACCGAGCACTGGAGCGCCAATCTGGCGGCTTGCGCAGGTCAAATTCCCGAGTCTTTTCATGTTGTTGACACCCGAGGACGTGAACCGCATCGCCCTGTTGGCGCGGCTGGAACTGTCGAGCCCCGAGCGTGCCGCCATGCTCACCCAGCTGAACGGGTTCTTCGGCATCGTCGAACGCATGGGCGCGGTCGACACCAGCGGTGTGGAGCCGCTGTACACGCCACTGTCCGCCTTGCAGGCGGTGAGCTTGCGGTTGCGCGACGACGTGGTCACCGAGACCGACCAGCGTGCGCTCAACCAGGCCAGCGCGCCGGCCGTCGAAGACGGGTTGTTCCTGGTGCCGAAGGTGGTGGAATGACCCGGCCGATGCACGAATGGGGCGCGGCCGAACTTGGCCGTGCGCTGCAAGCCAGGCAGCTGTCGAGCCTGGAAATCACGCAACATCTGCTCACTCGGGTTGCCGAATTCAAACACCTTGGCGCTTTCCTGGCAGTCGATGCGCAGCTCAGCCTGGCGCAGGCGCGCGACGCCGATGCGCGCCGCGCCCGCGGGCAAGCCACGGCCTTGACGGGCGTGCCGGTGGCCCACAAGGACATCTTCGTCACCCGCTCATGGCCGTCCACCGCCGGGTCCCGGATGCTGGCCGGCTATGCCAGCCCTTTCGATGCCACCGTGGTGGCGCGGCTGGGAGCCGGTGAACCGGGCCGCAGCCCGGGGGCCGGCATGGTCACGCTGGGCAAGCTGAACTGCGACGAGTTCGCGATGGGTTCGGCGAATGAGAACTCGGCCTTCGGCGCGGTCAAGAACCCGTGGGACACGCGGCGCGTGCCCGGCGGTTCGTCGGGCGGCTCGGCCGCCGCGGTGGCGGCGCGGCTGGTGCCGGCCGCCACCGGCACCGACACCGGCGGCTCGATCCGCCAACCGGCGTCGTTCAGCGGCGTGACCGGCATCAAGCCGAGCTACGGCGTGTGCTCGCGCTACGGCATGATTGCCTTCGCCTCCAGTCTCGACCAGGCCGGCCCGCTGGCGCGCAGCGCCGAGGACTGCGCCTTGCTGCTGTCGGCGATGAGCGGCTTCGACGAGCGCGATTCGACCAGTGCCGAACGTGCGGCGCAAGATTTCCACGCGCAGATGCTGCAGCCGCGCGAAGGCGCCAGCGCCACGCGGCCCCTGCAAGGCCTGCGCATCGGGCTGCCGCGCGAGTTTTTCCCGGCGGCACTGGCTGCCGACGTGAGCGGTGCGGTGCGCGCTGCGCTGGCCGAATTCGAAAGACTCGGCGCCACACTCGTGGACGTGAACCTGCCGCGCACCGAGCTGTCGATCCCGGTGTACTACATCATCGCGCCGGCCGAGGCCAGCTCGAACCTGTCGCGCTTCGACGGCGTGAAGTTCG
Source organism: Rubrivivax sp. (assembly GCA_035633375.1). Lineage (GTDB taxonomy): Bacteria > Pseudomonadota > Gammaproteobacteria > Burkholderiales > Burkholderiaceae_C > Rubrivivax. Next base: position 316 of record DASQFA010000068.1, on the reverse strand, counting down.
GCCACCGTGCCAAGGACTACGGCGACCTGCGCAGCATGTACGAACGCACCCGCGCCGAAGGCTTCGGCGCCGAGGTCAAACGCCGCATCATGATCGGCACCTATGTGCTGTCGCACGGCTACTACGACGCCTACTACCTGCAGGCACAAAAGCTGCGCCGCATGATTGCCAACGATTTCCAGGCCTGCTTCGAGCAGTGCGATCTGATCGCTGGCCCGGTGGCGCCCACCGTGGCCTGGAAGCTGGGCGAGCAGGACGACGACCCGGTGAAGGCCTACCTGGCCGACATCTTCACGCTGCCGGCCAGCCTGGCCGG
>DASQFA010000067.1:0-2896 GCA_035633375.1 Rubrivivax sp. | reverse complement strand
TGGGGGCCAGGCGCGCCCGGCAAGCTCAGCGCATTGCGATGGGCTCGTCGGTGTCGCTGACCGGTGGCACCAGCCCCGTCAGCGCCAACGGCTCGGCGCTGTCGCTGGCCGGCAGCCCCGCGACATAGGCGCTGAAGGCTGCGGCCGAGCCGGTCGCACTGGCCGGCACCTGGCCGGGGTTGTCGGCCACGGTTGCTTGGTCGGCGTCGTCGTCGTTGCCGCCGCAGGCGGCAAGTGCCAACGTGGCCAGCAGCGCCAGGGTCAGGCTGCGCAGGAAGTAGTTGCTCATTGCGTGCTCCTTCAACGGCTGCCTGGCAGCGGCGTGTTCAGGTAGGGGAAGCCCGGAAGCAACGGCACCACGGCCTGGTCCACCGCGTCGTGCAGCTTGAAGGCGGTGGCGCCCAACGGGACGGCCGAGGGCTTGCAGGCCGCGCCGAAGCCCAGCGCGTTGGTGTCGCCGTTGGCCATGCACAAGCCGCCCATCACCGCCAACAGCGCGATGTCGACCACGTCGTCCTTGGGGCGGCGGCCGTTGGGGAAGCCGGCGTTGTCATTGCCGCTGGCCAGGATGTTGCCGACGATGCCCAGGCGGTTCTGCTGTGCGTAGGCCACCGGGGCGATGGCTGTGTTCAGGCGCAGCATCTCCGAGGCGACCACGTTTTTCGGCTGGTTCACGCCCTGGATGCCGGTGAGGAAGGTGGTGACGAGGTCGGTGCGCGGGAAGTTGGTGGGTGCGATGCCGGGTGCGGCCAGCGCGATCTCCAGCAGCGCGGGCAGGGTCGGATTCGTCACGTAGTCGATGAACTGGCCGTCGCCGGCGGGTTTGCTGGCGTTGAACTTGTCCTTGTCCTTGAGGCCGATGACCACCTCGTTGACCAGCGGCATGCCCAGGCGCGACACCTGCACCCAGGCGCCGCCGGTCTTCTCGGTGGTCTGGTGGCCGGAAGGCGGCGTGCCGTCGAGCACGCGCGCCTGGCGCAGGCTGGCAGTGGTCCAGGCACCTATGACATCGTCACCGTTCGTGAGACAGCTCTTGTGCACTTCCAGCGCCAGCGTGGTGACGTTCTTGTCGGCCAGCGTGTTGGGCGCGGCGCCGATCAGCGTGGGGTCGGTGATGACGGCGACCGGTGCGTTGACCAGGTCGAAGATGGTGCCCAGGTTGACCGCAAACGGGTCCTGGCGCTGGCCCACGAACAGCCGCCCCGGCATGTTGCAGCCGGGGATGTTGACCGTGTGCACGTGCTTGGCCGCGTAAGCCGCGTAATCGGGGATGGTCTTGACGCCGATGTTGTCCACCGGCTTGTCGAAGCGGGTGGCACCGCCGGCGCCGGTGAGCAGCTGCGCGCCGCCCTTGCGGCGGTCGCCGCGCACCACGGCCACGCTGTAGGTCTCCGCCAGCTGCAGGTTGGCGTCGCGCACATTCGCCACCGTGCCGGCCTGCACCAGCGGGATGCCCACCAGCTTGCCGCCGATGTTCAGGCTGACGCCTGCGCCGCCGTTGGCCAGCGTATTTTCGACGCGGAACTGGAAGCTGATGTCCTCGCGCGCGTCGCCGTTGTTGTCGACGTGTATCTCGTACAGCGCATTGGGGTCGAGCGCGAAGTAGTTGGGTCCGCCGTAGGCGTCCTGCAGCGGCAGGTAGTTGGCGATCAGCGTCACGTGCTCGCTGCGGCCGGGTTCGTAGCTGCGGAACATGTAGAAGTCGGTGGCGTCGACCTTGGGCGCCGTGGTGATGAAGGGCGCCTCGCGGTGGCTGGACGCCTGCGCGACGGCGGCGGTGAGGGCCATCGCGGCCAGGGCGATGGCGCGTTTGCGGTTGGGTTTCACGGTCGGTCTCCTTGCGGGTTGCCGCGCTTCGGCGCGGGGTCGGGCGCCGGAGATGCCGGCTGCCTGGCCCTGATACGCAACGGGCGCCGCATTGGATGCAGCCGCAAGGTGAAACAGGTGGTGACGGCTCGGCGGCCGTGCACGCGGGCCGGTCAGCTCAGATGCGGCCGAGCGAGACGATGGGCCCGGTGGGCGCACCCGTGGGCGAGCCGCCCGCGGGTTCGATGCTCACCGCGAAGGCCGTGGTGCTGCGCTGCACGCCGGCCTGCAGCAGCAGCGTGGTCGCCTGGTCGGCGCGCACCAGACCCAGCGAGCGCGGCCCGCCCTGCGCCGGCACCGACCACAGCTCCAGCGCCTGCACCGCGGTGAGCGTGGGCGCATTCAGCGGCTTGAGCACCAGCGCACGGCCGTCGGCGCTGAGGCTGGCGACAAAACTCGCGTTGGTGAAGCCGGCGGCGTCGGGGTTGGTGGCCAGCACGACGACGATGGGCGCCTGCGGCGGCGGCACCTGCGTCACCACGAAGACCAGCGCCACCGCGGCCGCAGTGGCCAGCGCGCTGAGGCCGCGCCACAGGCCCAGCGCGTTCCACCAGCGCCGCGGGGTTGCCGGCGCCGCGCCGAAGAGGCGGGCTTCGACACCCGTCCACACGCGGTCCGGCGGCACCACCGGGGCGACGCTGTCGGACAGCGGGGCCAACTGCGTTTCCCAGCGCCGCACCGCGTCGCGCAACGTGGGGTGGCCGTCGAGCAGGGCCTGGAAGCGCCGCCGCGCCGGACCGCGCAGCGTGCCCAGCACGTACTCGGCCGCCAGGCGATCGGCGAGTTCGCGGCGCGCGTAGTCCATGGTTCAGGCGCCCCGCGCCGGCGACTGCGCAGCGGCTTCGCTGGCTTGTGCGGCACGCGCCAGGCAAGACTTCAGCGCACTCAGCGCACGGCGCACCCAGCTCTTCACGGTGCCCAGCGGCTGCACCAGGTGTTCGGCCACCTCGGCGTGCGACAGGCCCTGGTAGTAGGCCAGCGCCACGCACTGCTGCTGCTCGGCCGAGAGCTGGCGCACGCAGTGGGTGAG
>DASQFA010000066.1:0-12003 GCA_035633375.1 Rubrivivax sp. | reverse complement strand
CGCGATGGCGTGGCCAACCTGCTGGGCCTGCCTTTCGACATGGCGCGTGCGCAGCATGCGGCCAGTGTGCTGGCCGGGGCGCTGCCGCGCTCGCTGCTCGAATCGACGCGCTTCGAACGGCAACTCGGCGCGATGGAGCGGTTGGTCCTGGGCCCGCTGGCGCGCACCGTCTGATGCGGGATCCCGCTCGTGGGTTCTTGCGCTGGAGCAATTGACCGCTACCGGCGCATAGCCGCCGAATACAAGCAGCCTTCACCGCAGAGGAACGAAGGACGCAGAGGTCCGCAGAGAAATACAGGAAACGATTTGAATCCATTGCATTTCCTCTGCGCCAACTCTGCGTGCTCCGCTGCTCTGCGGTGAAGGAATTCGGTGTTTCGCGAGCGGCGGCTATGCGTCGCTTGCAGCCCGTGGCGCTGCGTCTGCGCCCGAGGCCGCATCAGGCCTGCGCGGCGGCACGCTCGAAGCGCAGGCTGACACGCAGCCCGCCCAGCGGCGAATCGCCCAGCACCACCGTGGCGCCATGGCGCTGTGCCACACCGCGCACGATGGCCAGGCCCAGGCCGCTGCCGGGCTCGTCGCTCGCGGCACGGCGGTAGAACCGGTCGAAGACACGCTCGCGCTCGGCGGGCGGTATACCCGGGCCCGAATCGTCCACCTGCAGCGTGGCCACACCGTCCGGCTGCGCGACGCGCAGCTCGACACGCGCGCCAGGCGGCGAATAGCGCACCGCGTTGTCGGCCAGGTTGCGCACCAGCACCGCCAGCGCGGCACGGTCGCCGTCGATCGCGACATGCGCGTCGGCAAACAGCTCGAAGCGGATGCCGCGCGCCAGCGCCAGCGGCACGGTGTCTGCCACGGCCTCGCGCACCAGCTCGCTCAGGTCCAGGCGCTGCTGCGCCGTCGCGCCTGCGCCCGGCTCGGTGCGCGCCAGCGCCAGCAATTGTTCGACCAGCCGTGCCGCGCGCTCGATGCCGGCGGCCAGTGCGTCGATGGCCGTGGCGCGATCCGCCTCGCTGCCCGAGCGCTTGAGCAGCTGCAACTGCAGTTTCAGCGCGGTCAAGGGCGAGCGCAGCTCGTGCGCCGCGTCGGCGACAAAGGCGCGCTGGGTGTCCAGCGATTGGCCCAGCCGCTGCAGCAACGCATTCAGGGCCGTGACCAATGGCGCCACCTCGTCAGGCAGCCCGGCAGTGGGCAAGGGTTCGAGCGACTGTTCGTCGCGCTGGCGCACACCGGCGGCCACACGCTGCAGCGGCCGCAGTGCCAGCGACGTCAGCCACCAGGCGGCCGCGGCAATGAAGGGCGCGGTCAGCAGCAGCGGCAGCACGGCGCTGTAGGCTGCATCCGCAGCCAGCTTGCGGCGGATGGCCAGCGGCTGCGACACCTGGATCACGCGCGAGGGTATGGCCACGCTGTAGCTGCGCCACACCTGGCCTCCCACCACGACATCGGCCAGGCCGAGCTGGGCGCGCTGCGGCAGCACCGCATGCGCACGCGAGGCATACAGGGCGCGGCCATCGGAGGTCCATACCTGCACCACGAAGTCGAGCTGCTCGTCGACCAGGGCGCTGGCCTGCGCCGGCGCCACCTCGCCCTGGTCGCGCAGCGACAGTGCCATCTGGCGCAGCTGGTAGTCGAACAAAGCCTCGGCCTCGGCGCGCACGTTGCGGTAGGTCACGCCGCCCACAAGCAGCGCGGCCAGTGCCAACATGCCCAGCACGGCGGCCAGCAGGCGCGCGCGCATCGAGCTCACCACAGCGCCTCAGACACACAGCCAGGGCAGGCAGCCCGGGCAGGCGGCACATGGCGGCGGCGCGGCGGGCTCATCGGCCAGCGTCCTGCGCCGCCGCCAGGAAGTAGCCCACGCCGCGCATGTTGCGGATGAAATCACTGCCCAGCTTGCGCCGCAGCTGGTGCACGTACACCGACACGGCGTTGCTCTCGATCTCCTCACCCCAGCCGTAGAGCCGGTCTTCGATCTGCGCGCGCGACAGCACCGCGCCGGGGCGCTGCATCAGCAGCTCGAGCACCGCGTACTCGCGCGCCGACAGCAGCACCGGCTGGCCGTCGCGCATCACCTGGCGTGTGGCCGGGTCGAGGCTGACGCCGCCGTGCACCAGCATGGGCGCCGCGCGGCCGGCCTGGCGCCGGTGCACGGCGCGGATGCGCGCGCCCAGCTCGTCCAGATCGAAGGGCTTGACCAGGTAGTCGTCGGCCCCGGCATCCAGCCCGGCGACCCTGTCGCCAGGGCCGTCGCGCGCGGTGAGCACGATCACCGGCGTGGCGTCGCCGCGCGCGCGCAGGGCGCGCAGCACGTCCAGGCCGTGGCCGCGCGGCAGGCCCAAGTCGAGCAGCACCACGTCGAAGCGTTCGCTGGCCAGCGTGGCGGTGGCCGCCTCGGCGTCGCGCACCCAGTCCACCGCATGGCCTTCCATGCGCAGCGCGGCGCGCAGCGTGTCGCCGATCATCGGGTCGTCTTCCACCAGCAGGAAACGCATCGGGGCGGGGCCTTCTTCGATCGCACGGTACGGGCGGCAAAGCATAGCCTGCATGCTTGAACACCCCGATGGCGCGCCGGCCCGAGCGGGCGCACACTGCAGAATGCAGCGCCGGCCGGCGGGGCTGGCCGCCTGTTCAAGGAGACCGACTTGCCCATTCCACGACGCACCTTCATGGCCGCCGCTGCGCTGGCCGCCCCCACGCTGCTGCACGCCCAGGCTATCGAAAAGCCCAAGCTGAGCATCGCCGTGGGCGGCAAGAACCTGCTGTACTACCTGCCGCTGACGATTGCCGAGCAGCTGGGCTACTTCAAGGCCGAGGGGCTGGACGTGACCATCGTCGATTTCGCCGGCGGCGCGCGCGCGCTGCAGGCGGTGGTGGGCGGCAGCGCCGAGGTGGTGTCGGGCGCCTTCGAGCACACCGTGAACATGCAGTTCAAGGGCCAGCCGATGCGCGCCTTTGTGCTGCAGGGCCGCGCGCCGATGATCGTGCTGGGCATCAACCCCAAGACCCTGGCCGGCTTCAAGACGGTGGCCGACCTGAAGGGCAAGAAGGTCGGCGTCACCGCGCCGGGCAGCTCGACCAACGTGATGGTCAACTTCATCCTGGCCAAGGCCGGGCTGAAACCGGCCGACGTGTCGATCATCGGCATCGGTGCAGGCCAGGGCGCGGTGGCGGCGATGCGCTCCGGGCAGATCGACGCCATCAGCAACCTCGACCCGGTGATCACGCTGCTGGCGCGCTCGGGCGACCTGAAGATCGTCTCCGACACGCGCATCCTGGCCGAATCCGACAAGGTCTTCGGCGGGCCGATGCCGGCCGGCTGCCTGTACGCGCCGCAGCCCTTCATCGACAAGAACCCGGCCACCACGCAGGCGCTGGCGAATGCCATGGTGCGCGCCAACCAGTGGATCCAGGCGGCCGGGCCCGGCGATGTCATCAAGACCGTGCCCGAGAGTTACCTGCTCGGCGACCGCGCGGTCTACATCGATGCCTTCCTGGCGGCCAAGGGTGCGCTGTCGCCCGACGGCATGATCCCGGAGGCCGGGCCCGAGACGGCGTTCCGCGCGCTGGCCAGCATCGACCCGGAGATCGCCAAGGCCAAGCTCGACCTGAAGGCCGTGTACACCAACGATTTCGTGAAGAAGGCGAACCTGAAGTACCCGAAGGGCTGAAATCGAGGTCCTGCGGACCTCAACTCACCCCGCACACCGTTCTAACTGCCGCGATAGACCTTGCCTCGGTGGCCGACGCGAATCACCTCGACGAGGATCCACTCGTCGTGGATCTCATAGACGATGCGGTACGCACCCTGGCGCACCCGGTAAAGCTCGGCGTCGCTGAGCTTTTCGCAACCCGGGGCGCGAGGGTCGCCGCGCAGGCCTTCCATGCGCGCCAGGATGCGCTTGACGTCGGCTTTGGGGATGCCGCGCAGATCCTTCGCGACCGAAGGCCTGACGCGCAGTTCATAGCGTGCCATCTGCCTTGAGCTTGGCCAGGAAGTCTTCGTAGCTCAGCGCACGTTCTTTGGCCCGGCCGCGAACCGCGACCAGGTCTTCCTGGTCTTCGCGCAGCGCCTGGCGCAGCGCCTCGTTGACGATGTCGGACATGCTGCGCTGGCTGTGGGCCGACTTCAGCCGAAGTGCCTGGTGCAAGTCGGATTCCAAATAAACCGTGGAACGAACCGCTTCACGGGTGGACATGGGGAATACTCCAGATTGACATCACGACATCATAACCTTTTGACGTTTTGTGGTTGCACCAGGTGGGGATCGCTGATCTCATGGCAACTCGTTGCCTTCGCGTGGGGGCTCACCGTCGTTATTGCTTGCTGGCCGGATGGCGGACGGAGCTCTCTGTATGCCAAGCGACGAGCATGGCCATGACGGTGGTCTTGCCGGCGCCGGTGGCCAGTTCGAGCGCGATGCGGAACAACTCCGGCTTGCACAGGCGTTGGCGCCAGTCAAGTGCTGCCGGAACTTCTTGCCCGCCGCACCGCCGAGCTTGAGCGCCACCTCGGTGAGCCAGATGGCAGTCTCAACCGCTTCGATCTGACAGAAGAAAGGCCGCGCGCTCTAGAACGGGTGCTGACGCCAGTGCTGCAGCGGGCGTGCCGTCTCGGGCGTGACCTGCCACTGCTGCGGGTTGGGCAGCGCGCGCCAGGTGTCGACGTAGCCACGCAGCTCGTTGCTGATCGGCGTGGGGCCGTACTGCTGCTCGGCGGTGCTGAGGCCTTGGTCGTCGGCGCTCACTTCCGGCTCGGTTTGCGCCTTGGGTGCCTTGCGCTTCTTCGCCTTGGGCGCTGGCGTGATCAAGTACGAGCGACGGCGTGCTTCGATCAGCCGGTGGGTCGGCTGCCCGTCGGCGTCGAGTTCCCAATGCCGCGACGCAAACGCGAAGGCGAGTTGACGACGAGTTTGCATTGAAGGTCATGGGCAGGTGGACTTACAGTCCGGCGATCGATTCCACGAAGCCAAGCAATGCGCACGGCCACCCTGTCGGCGACGTTCCAGATCTCGGTGTCCAAGGAGGTACGCGGCGCACTCGGGCTGGTGCCGGGCAAAAAGCTGGCCTTCATGCACACCGGCTGCGGCATGCGCCTGAACCCGCAGCCGGCGGTGGTCGATCCGACGCTGGCGCAGTGCGGGTTGCGGCGATGGGCACTGCGCGAGCGCGGCGAGGACGCGGCTGACCGCGTGATTGCCGCCGCGCGCAATGCGCAGGTGGTGGCACTCGACGAAACCACCGCCGTGCAGGCCGCGGCGTTGGTGCAGCAGTTCAGGCCGGCCGGTGCCGACGCGCTGATGGACGCCAGCGCATTGCGCCACCAGGCCCTGCGGGTGACCTGCGACGCGCATCTTGCGGGCGTGACCGGCGTGGCCTGCCAGCCCAAGGCAGCCCATGCCGCGCAAGGCAGGCGATGAGCGACGCGCTGGCACTGCAAGGCATCGCCTGCACCTTCGTCAGCAAGGACGCACCGGGCCAGCGCTACACCGCCGTGCGCGACGTCACCCTCACCGTGGGCGACGGCGAGTTCGTCGCCGTGGTCGGCCCCACCGGCTGCGGCAAGAGCACGCTGCTCAACGTGGCGGCCGGGCTGCTGGCACCGAGCAGCGGCACGGTGCAGGTATTCGGCCAGCCGCTGGCCGGCATCAACAAGCGCGCCGGCTACATGTTCCAGACCGAGAGCCTGATGCCCTGGCGCACCGCACTGCGCAATGTGATGGCCGGGCTGGAGTTCCGCGGCCTGCCCGAGGCGCAGGCGCGGCACCAGGCCGAAGACTGGCTCAGGCGCGTGGGCCTGGGCGGCTTTGGCGACCGCTACCCGCACCAGCTGAGCGGCGGCATGCGCAAGCGCACCTCGCTGGCGCAGACGCTGGCGCTGGACCCCGACATCATCCTCATGGACGAGCCTTTCTCGGCGCTGGACATCCAGACGCGGCAGTTGATGGAAAACGAGGTGCTGGAACTGTGGGCCGCCAAGCGAAAGGCGGTGCTCTTCATCACCCACGATCTGGACGAGGCCATCGCCATGAGCGACCGAGTGGTGGTGCTTTCGGCCGGCCCGGCCTCACACCCGATCGGCGAGTTCGCGGTCGATCTGGCGCGGCCGCGCGACGTGGCCGAGGTGCGCACCAGCCCGCGCTTCATTGAGCTGCACAAGGCCATCTGGGAGGTGCTGCGCGAAGAGGTGCTGAAGGGTTACCGGCAGCAGCTGACGGCTTGAGGATGCATGCGGCGGCGCGTCGCTTGGTGCTCGTGATTTGCTGCGACCGATTACCTTTTGCCTGTGCAATTGGGAGTGACGCAGCGCAAGGAGCAGGTTGCGCTTTGGTCATTCGCAAACGCTGGGCCTGGCGTTGTGGAAAACTGTTTCAGACGGGTTGCCGCCGCTCAAGCGGCACCAGGCAGCACCCGCCGCCGACCCAATGCGGTGCTGCAAGTCGCGCGATTCGTTGTGCCAAGGCCGCTTGTCGACGCCGCAGCGCATTGCGGCGCGCACACTGAACCGGTTCAAGTTGGCGCACAGGTCGTGTTCTGGTTCTGGAGGCTGGTTTCCGCGGCATAACGCCCTGCGAAGTCAGCGCTTCTGGCTGACTCGCGGCCCGCACGCAACGCAGCAGGTACGGGCCCCGGCCTGCAGTGGCCTGAGCTTGCGTGCGTCGTGCGCATCGGCGTCGTTGGCGGGCATGCGGGGCGAGCCCAGGCTTGTCCTGCGCCCGGAGCCGGCGTCGAGTGGGCGTACGAGTGAAGTGACGAACGCTCGAATGCGCCGCGCAAGAGGCAATGATTGATAAAGAAATTGATCGGAAGCAATGCCACGCGTCCCTAGCGGCGTAGCTTCGCCTCCAAGGGATCCAACAGCTCGCACCCGCTGGAGGCTCGAAAGCGCATGGCGGTGCGCACTGAGGTTGGCAGTGTTCACGGCATGTTCTCGTTCGCATGCGCAACCCACGCCGCACTGAAAGGAATCTGTCATGCGAGTCCGATTCTCGATCGCTCTCGCTGGGCTTACCGAGGCTTGGCTGTTCGCGGTCTCGGGCGCGTCCTTGGTGGCCAAGGCCATCAGCATCGATGGTGGGTACCTCGTCGTGGATCCACCCGGACCTAGTAGCCCCCTCGTGGGCATACCACCGCTCCCCTGACAGCCTTGGCCCGTGCCGTACCCCGCCAACCCACGAAGGAACGCACCATGACGACCAAGCCCCGCACGCGCCTGCTGCCCGCCAGTTGCCTCATGCGCCGAGCACAACACACTTCAAGGGAGTAAAAATGAAACTGCTTCGTAGACTTCTAGCATTTCTATTCATGGCGGCTTCGTTTGGAACCGTTGCACAGATGCCGAGGGGTGAATACCTGGAGGCGAAAGGATCGAAGGTCGCTGTAATCCTCGCGCATGGCCGCGGCGGTTCTGCAGATGGGAATGTCGTTGGCCCGCTGCGGCGTGCCATACACAAGGACCTCGGATTTCATACCTTGTCACTTGAGATGCCAGATCCGGGCGTGGATTCCCCTGCTGATCCGGCACTGGCAGCGGCTTTTCCAGAAGCCTATCAGCGCATTCAGTCCGCCATCGAATTCTTGAAGAAGGAGAAGGCGGTTGAGCGAATCTATCTGATGGGTTACAGCATGGGAGGGCGCATGACGAGCGCCTTCTTGGCTAACCATTCTGATGCCGCAGTCGTTGGGTACATTGGCGTCGGGCTGCTGGCGGGCGGGCAAGATCCCGTAAACACTACGCTCAACCTGAAGAACGCAAAGATACCCGTTATAGACGTGTATGCAGAAAATGACAGAGATGCGCAATTTGCCGCGTTTCGAAAGAGCTTCGTTTCCGAGCGATTCGTGCAAGTCCCCATTCCAGGAGCGAAGCATGACTATCGTGGCTACGACAAGCAGGTTGCGGACGCTGTCGTTGAATGGCTCCGAAAGCAGGAGTCCAAATGAGCAGACTGCAAGGTGCAGCCGCCAGTGCTTGATCTGCTGATGGATTGGATTGCAAATCGGCGCTCGAGTACAAGGAGAGGAAGTTGACCCACTGTCTCATCGACGTGCCCCCCAGCAACGAAACGACTTTGCGATGGCGAGGGGGCAGGTACCTGCTCGGCCATGCCGACGCGGCGACTACGATGTCCTACGCGGATCTGTTGAGGCCGAGGCGGAGTGGTGCCGAACCCGATCGACGCGGTAAGTTTGAATTCACAAGCAGGCCTTTGCCGAGAGCAATCGGATAGTCCAGACCGGCCGGGCGTGAGGGACCGGACATGGCCGTCAGCACGAATTCAGTGACCGGTGGTGAACGACGGCAAACGCTGCATTGCTGCCACATCACCCAGAAGGTCCAATGACCGCAGGGTGGCAGAAAGTGGCTGCTCTGGTCGAAGGACCGATTGATCAAGTGATCTGGAACCCGGAGACGTTGACACGTGCTGGCGCAGCGGCGCACGACCCAGCGGCGCCGGTGGTGTCTGCGGCCGTGCTGCAGCCCGGCTGCGAGAATCGCCGCTCCATGACCGACACCCACCCGGGCGCGCTGTTGCACAGCGCCTTCTACCGCTTCACGCCGCTGAACGATCCGGCGGCGGCTGCGCACGTCATCCGCACGCTGGCGCAGGGGCTGTTCGGCAGCATCACGGTGGCGGGCGAGGGCATCAATGGCGCGGTCGCCGGCCCAGCCGCCACGGTCCAGGCCTTCGAGGCCGCGCTGCAGCAGGTCGGCACGCTGGGCGGTGTGTTGCACGGCATGGCGTTCAAGCACAGTGGCGGTGTCACAGCGCCCTACGCGCGGCTGAAGGTGCTGGTCAAGCCCGAGACCGTGGCCCTGGGGCTGCCCGGCGCCGATGCGCTGCCGCCGCCAAACGAGCACGACGCCAGCCACCTGTCGCCGCTGGCCTGGCGCGAGCTTCTGGCGCGCGACGACGTGGTGCTGCTGGACAACCGCAACCACTTCGAATACCGGCTCGGTCACTTCCGCGGCGCCGCCGACCCGCAGGTGCGGCATTTCCGCGACCTCGTGGCCTACGTGCAGGCGCACGCGAGCGGCTGGCGCGCGGCACGCAAGCCGGTGGCGATGTACTGCACCGGCGGCATCCGCTGCGACAAGACGGCGCCGTGGCTGCGCAGCCTGGGCTTGCAGGTGCTGCAGCTCGACGGCGGCATCCTCAACTACCTGCAGCAGATGCCGGATGCCGGCCGCGAGTGGCAGGGCGAGTGTTTTGTCTTCGACAAGCGCATGGCGTTGGACAGCCAATTGCAGGAGACGGCGGCCACGGCCGAACAGGTGTTCGACGCGCAGGATGCGGGCGAAGCCTGGCGCCTGCAGCGCGCGCGCCGCCTCGACCGGTTCTGACAGCGTGACAGGCGATCCCATGCGCACTCAAGCGCCTTGCCGCGCTGACCCGATGCGATGACGCGCCCACGGCCAGACTGGTTGCCCCCGGCGCGCGACGGCGTCAGCCCGAGCCGCGTGGCGGTGCATGGCGGAGCGTGGGATTCGGTGGCCGAGTTCCTGGCGGCGCGCCTGCCCGGCGCCGGCGACTGGCCCGCGCGCCTGGCGCGCGGCGACGTGCTCGACAGCCAAGGCGGCGCACTGGCCGCAGACGCCCCCTGCGTGCCGGGCACGGTGCTGTGGTACTGGCGCAGCCTGCCGCCCGAGCCGCGCATCCCCTTCGACATCGAGGTGCTGCACCAGGATGCGCAGCTGGTGGTGGTGGACAAGCCGCACTTCCTGCCGGTCACGCCCGGCGGGCGCTACCTGCAGGAGACGGTGCTGGTACGGCTGAAGCGGCTGCTCGGGCTGGGCACGCTGGTGCCGATGCACCGGCTCGACCTGGAGACCGCGGGCGTGATGCTGTTCATGGTGCAGCCCGACACGCGCCCTGCCTACCAGGCCCTGCTGCGCGAGCGCCGCATGCACAAGGTCTACGAGGCCGTGGCGCCGTGGCGCAGCGGGCTGGGGCTGCCACGCATCGTGAGCAGCCGGCTGCAGGAGCGGCCGCAGGCCTTCATGCAGATGCAAGCGGTGGCGGGTGAGCCGAATGCGCACACCCTGATCGAGCTGATCGAGCGCCTGCGCCCAGTCGCGCCGAGCGCAGACACCCGCCCAGGCGCGGCACCCGGCAACGAACTGGCGCACTACCGCCTGACCCCCTTGACAGGCCGCAAGCACCAGTTGCGCGCCCAGCTCAGCGAACTGGGCCTGCCGATCTGCGGCGACCGCATCTACCCACGGCTATGGCCCGAGCCGGCGCTCGGTGCCGCGCCAGACTACACGCAGCCGCTGCAATTGCTGGCCCGCGAACTCTCCTTCACCGACCCGCTCAGCGGCGAGCCGCGCCGCTATGTCAGCCGCCGCCGCCTGGAGCTTGCGCGCCAGCCTTGAGCCGGATTCGTGGTCGTTGTTAAGGGTTTCACTGGCTGCTTGCGGCGCAAAGCCGCCGCTCGCGAAACACCGAATTCATTCAGCGCAGAGTAACGGAGGACGCAGAGTTGGCGCAGAGCAAATGCAATGGATTCAGATCGTTTCCTGTATTTCTCTGCGGACCTCTGCGTCCTTCGTTCCTCTGCGGTGAAGGCTGCTTGTATGCGGCCGCTTTGCGCCGCAAGCAGCTCCCGGCTCGCATGCGGATCAACATGACTTCGTTGGGCCCGTCTTCTGGCAACATGGGTGTGCCATCGAACCCGCCGTCATTCAGAAGGAAACCCGTCATGAGCACCGACATGCCGCCGCTTCAGTTTGCGCAGACCAACGGCATCCGCATGGGCTACTACGAGGCCGGGCCGAAGACCGATACGCCGCCGCTGGTGCTGTGCCACGGCTGGCCCGAGATCGCGTTCTCGTGGCGGCACCAGATCAAGGCGCTTGCCGCAGCCGGCCTGCGCGTGATCGCGCCGGATCAGCGCGGCTATGGCGCCACCGACGCGCCACCCGCGGTGCAGGACTACGACCTCGAACATCTCACCGGTGACCTGGTGGGCCTGCTCGATCACCTGCAGATCGACAAGGCCATCTTCGTCGGGCATGACTGGGGCGGCTTCGTGGTCTGGCAGATGCCGCTGCGACACCCGACGCGGGTGGCGGGCGTAGTCGGCATCAACACGCCGCATACACCGCGCGCGCCGGTCGATCCGATCCAGATCCTGCGCAAGCGCTTTGGCGAACAGATGTACATCGTGCAGTTCCAGGACCCCGCGCGCGAGGTGGACGCGATCTTCAATCGCCGCGTCGAGCAGACCTTCGACTGCTTCATGCGCAAGGCCATGCCGAAAACCAGGGCCGGCCACGTGGCTTCCGGCGCGGCCACAGGCATTGGCGCGGCGCCAGGGGCGAACCTGGCCTTCCCGCAGATCATCGCGGCCTACGACGCAACGCACGATCCGCGCACGCCCATCCTCTCGGCCGAGGAACGTGCGGTCTTCGTCGACACCTTTGCGCGCACCGGCTTCACCGGCGGCATCAACTGGTACCGCAACATGACGCGCAACTGGGAGCGCAGCGCCGAGCTCGACCACACCGTGCGGGTGCCCAGCCTGATGGTGATGGCCGAAAACGACGCGGTGCTGCCGCCTTCGGCCGCCGACGGCATGGAAAAACTGGTCCCGGACCTCGAGAAGTACCTGGTCAAGGACAGCGGCCACTGGACACAGCAGGAAAAGCCCGACGAAGTCAGCGCCAAGCTGATCGAGTGGCGGCGGCGCCGCTTCGGTTGAGCGCCGCGCGCTGCGCAGTGCCGGCATGCAGTCCCGGCCCCACGGCGATCGGCCGCTTCGAACCCGCATCGCGCCATCCATGGCGCACCCGGCGGCGGGTGCCCTCTACCAGGGCAGCCGCTGCCCGTCGTAGGCCACGAACGCACCCGATTCCTCGGGTGCCACACCGTCCAGCGCGGCCAGCATTTGGGCTGCGGCCTGGCCCGGCTGGCGCCCGATCTCGTCGCCGCGGAAGGGCCGCGACAGCGCCGACCTGACCGTGCCCGGGTGCAGCGCCACCAGCGCCGCGCCGGG